>JAKSRV010000153.1 GCA_024403435.1 Lachnospiraceae bacterium | reverse complement strand
ACACCTTTGTTAATTACGTAAAGAGGTTATATTTGCTAAATGATGATTTATCTGCTAAATGATGATTTATTTGCAGAATGATGTTCATTTTTTGAATGAAGCATAATCCTTACTGCCGTTGCGATTGCCGCCCCAATAGAAGCCTGATTCGGTTAATAGAGTGTATGCATAATCATCAGTTGTAATTTTGTAAGGAAAATCCGATGCTCTGTCAGCATAAGCGGAGGATGCGGATGGTTCGCATACAGCGGTATCATTTTCGTATTTAATAATTGGATTGTAGTACGGGTTAATAATGAGATTGTTTCCTGCGCAATAAGTATTGTTGGCAAGGCGAGCTGCCTCTTCGTTTTCATATTCACTTAGTGGAGTGATGCTTGTAAATTCATATTGGTTCTTGTACAGCTTGTAGAAAATGAGTAATAAGTCGTATGCGACATCTTGATTACACTCAAGTTGACCTGGTGTTATTTCATGTGCTGTGTTGTAGTAGAGCAGATACACCAGAGCTGTTCCGTCGGGTCGATCTACATAGTAGAAGGCATCATATTCCTCATGGTTCATTTCAGATAAAAGAGCCGAGTCTTCAGAATCTGAACTGTTCAAATCATTGTTGCCTGAACCTATACCTGTACCTGCATTTTCGGTACTATTGGCAGGATTGGATGCCTCGACTGTTGAGCCGGTAGTGCCGGAGTCTGCGGCATCGGAGCTCGTAGAGTTCGCACTTGTCTGACTTGGTGACTCATAATCGGCCAGAGTGACCTGACTGTTCTGGCGGATTCTTGTGGCTATACCTACGAACAGACAGAGGATGCCAATGATTGCTACCATCTGTATTACTTTTTTTGTATCGATATTATTATCCATGTGAATAAAGTATCACGGTGAGCCGGTTTAGTAAATGATTTTGATTAAGTTTGAATGTGACATGAATTAATGGTAAGATAATGCACTGTAATGTTTAGTATGATAGAAATTTACCTTTGGTAGCATGATGAGCGCAGGTGAGTGTATGGAGATTGTTCGCACAGAGGATGTGGTATATGAATATATCAGGCGTGATGACGAGGGGGAGGTAACCGGCGTTACCACAGCGGTGGATCATGTCTCGCTGGAAATAAAGCAGGGAGATTTTGTCGCTATTCTTGGACATAACGGCTCCGGAAAGTCTACGCTTGCCAAGCATTTTAACGCAATACTTGTTCCTGAAGAGGGCACAGTCTGGGTGGATGGAATTGATACTTCCGAGGAAGCTCAGATATGGAATGTTCGCAAGACGGCAGGAATGGTATTTCAGAATCCCGATAATCAGATTATCGGCCAGGTGGTTGAGGAAGACGTGGGATTCGGCCCTGAAAATATGGGAGTACCTACAGAGGAAATATGGAATCGTGTAAATAAGAGCCTGAAAGCGGTGGGAATGTATGACTACAGAAAACATTCGCCGAATAAGCTTTCCGGAGGACAAAAGCAGCGTGTATCAATCGCCGGAGTCCTTGCAATGCAGCCTAAGTGTATTGTGTTGGATGAGCCGACTGCAATGCTTGATCCCAATGGACGCAAGGAAGTACTTGCAGCCGTAAGGGAGCTGAATAAAAAAGAGAAGGTTTCTGTAATATTGATTACCCACTACATGGAAGAAGTTGTCGATGCAGACAGGGTGTTTGTAATGGACAGCGGCAAGGTGGTGATGAGCGGAACTCCGAGGGAGATTTTTTCTCAGGTGGAAAAACTGAAGGAACTTCGTTTGGATGTGCCGCAGGCAACGCTTTTGGCATGGGAGCTTAAACAAAGAGGAATCTGTCTGACGGACGGAATTCTCACACAGGAAGAACTGATTGAGGCTGTAGAGAAATATGGCAATAATTCTTGATCACATCAATTACATATACGGAGCAGATACAGGAACGCCGGTGCATGCACTCAAGGATGTATGCTTGGACATTCCTAACGGACAGTTTATCGGAATTATTGGTCATACAGGGTCCGGCAAGTCTACTTTGATGCAGCACCTGAACGGTCTTGTAAAGGCTACGAGCGGCGCCATTTATTACGATGATAAAAATATTTATGATAAAGGCTTTAATCTTAAAAATCTGCGCACAAAAGTAGGTTTGGTATTTCAGTATCCCGAGCATCAGCTTTTTGAGGATACTGTGCTGAAGGATGTGTCCTTCGGACCGAAGAATCTCAAGCTGGATAAAAAGGAATGCGAGCTCAGAGCATATGAAGCGCTTAAAAAGGTTGGCTTCCCCGACGATTTGATATACGCATCACCGTTTGAACTGTCGGGCGGGCAGAAACGTCGTGTTGCAATTGCGGGTGTACTGGCTATGAAGCCTGAAGTTTTAATTTTGGATGAACCTACCGCAGGTCTGGACCCCAAGGGACAGAAGGAGATTTTGAATCTGATAGCCGGACTGAGGGATGAGAGTGGTATGACCATCATGCTGGTGTCACATTCTATGGAGGATGTGGCCGAGTATGTAGACAGAATCATTGTAATGAATCATGGTGAAGTCTTCCTCGATGATACGCCTAAGGAAGTTTTTAAGCACTACAAGGAACTTGAAGAAATAGGTCTGGCAGCTCCTCAGGTAACATACATTATGCACGAGCTGGCAGCCAAAGGATATAAGGTGGATGTCAATGCCACAACAATTTCCGAGGCAGCAGATTCGTTGGCGAAGGTGCTGGCTGCAAAGTAAAAGAACAGATTATAGCCGTACCAACAGCTTATAATCACTGTAGCAGCTTATAGCCACATCAGTTAAATGATACCGGTTAAATGATATCGGTACGGCAAAGCCAATACATTCGATATAGTTGAAGAAAAAATAAGTCATGTTTAGAGATATTACATTAGGACAATTTTATCAGACGGACAGTGTAATACACAGGTTGGACCCAAGAGTAAAGCTGTTGGGGACCATCCTCTTTTTCGTGTCTTTATTTTGCATCAATAACCCTGTTGGTTATGCAGTGGCATTGCTGTTTTTGACTATTGTAATAATTATCTCAAATGTTCCGTTTAAGTATATGGTCAAAGGCTTACAATCCATCGTATTCATTTTGCTTATTACGGTGCTGATTAATCTGTTTTCGGTGGCAGGAGAGCCTGTGGTCAGCTTCTGGAAGCTGACTATCACAAAGGAAGGTATCATACAGGCGGTATATCTGATGCTGCGTCTGTGTATGCTCATTATAGGCTCTTCAATTGTCACGCTGACGACCACACCGAACAATCTGACGGACGGTTTGGAAAAAGGCCTGGGCTTTTTGAAAATATTCAAGGTGCCTGTACATGAAGTGGCGATGATGATGT
>JAKSRV010000152.1 GCA_024403435.1 Lachnospiraceae bacterium | reverse complement strand
CCGTACTCCTCATCCCATTCGGCAGATTTCAGTCTGTATACATCACCTTCTGCGAATCCGGGGTTACCATTTTCATAATATATCAAGCCGGTATCAGGAAAGCCTTCGCTTCCGCCGTAAAAATCAAAAAGTACAGTTACACCGTTTTCACCAAAATATATTTGTGCGCGTTCCTTGATTTTACTTTTTACATCCTGAAAGCTGGCGTTATCTACCTGATTAAGCCCCGGAGCACGGGAGCCGGTCTCAGGAAGGGGACCTTCGTCTATCATTGCTTCAATCAGTGCATCGAATGTATCCCTGTGTTCCTCTACATATTCTTTACTGTACTCATATGAGACAAGAGAGTAATCATGTCCCGAAGTACCCAAGTCAACAATGCCAAGAATAAGCGCAAGCATAAAATAAAAAAATTCACCAATTTTTGTAAACATATAATCACCTATAATCAAATCATCTTAGTCGATGATTGAATTTAACCCTTTCTGACCTATATGACAGGAATTATGATGCGATATTTGTCGGTTGTATGGTAAAATATGAAATAACCAAGAAAAATAAGGGCTTTTAGCGATGAGACAGATAGACGATATACATACAGCAGAGAAATATGCAGGTTTTAACAGGTATCGTGTTACTTGTTTTGTTTGGTGCTATCGGAGTAATAGAATATGAGCGAAAATAAGATAACTCAAGAGTATAATGTATTAAAGAGAAATATAGCCGATGAATTGCGTGATGGGACTTACAGCTTTGCAAATGTTGATGTTGAATTGACAGATCTCGTTGATATTGGGATTGTACAGCGTATGCAGAATACATTTTCAAAAATGGCTCGTATGGCATCACTTACTATCGATGAGAACGGTAATCCTATCACTGAGACTACTGATTTTTCAAGAATGTGCACTGAGTATTGTCGCAAGTCTCCGGAAGGAGCAAAAAGATGCCGTGAGTGCAATTTGAAGGGAACACTGCAGGCATTGGAGACAGACAAACCTTATTCTTTTGAGTGTTATGCGCATCTTACACTGATGGCTGCTCCGATTTGTCTGGGTGATAAATTGTTGGGATGTATTCTAGGTGGACAGGTTGTTACCAAGAAGCCTGATGAGAATGCCATGAGGCAGGTTGCCCGTGAAATCGGTGTCGATGAGGATGGTTTCCTGGAAGCGGCAAAAGAAATCCAGGTAATTCCGCCGGCAGCAGTAGAAAGAAACAAGGACTTCATATATGAGTACGGTAAGCTGATGTCTTCAATGGCATATTCAGCTCATGAAGCGCGCGAGCTCAGCAGAGAGGCTATGCAGGCAGCTATTTCAAAGCAGGATTTCCTGGCAAACATGTCGCATGAGATCAGGACTCCTATGAATGCGGTTCTCGGAATGGCTGAGATGGCAATGCGTGAGGAAATGTCTGATGAGGCAAGAGGATATATTGCGCAGATACAGTCTTCAGGAAAACATCTGCTGGCTATTATCAATGACATCCTGGATTATTCCAAGATTGATTCCGGCAAGATGGAGATAATAGATGCTACATATGATACCGAGAGTCTGCTTGCGGATGTTTCTAACGTTATCAACAGCAGAATTAAGGATAAGGATATAGATTTTGTAATAGATATTCCGTATGATTTTCCCACCGAAATGTATGGCGATACAGTCAGACTTCAGCAGATTTTTATCAACCTGCTTAACAATGCGGTTAAGTTTACTTCAAAAGGATACGTGAAGCTCTGTATCGATTTTGATACGATTGATGATGAAAATGTAATGATGAAGGTGGCGGTAGAAGATACCGGTTCGGGAATAAAGGAAGATGATTTAGGTAAGCTGTTCAAGTCATTTAATCAGGTGGACAGCAAACGTAACAGAAGTATAGAGGGTACCGGTCTCGGTCTCTCTATATGCAAGCAGCTTGTCGAATTGATGAATGGTTCTATATCGGTAGAAAGCGAGTACGGCAAGGGTAGTACATTCAGATTTGAAGTGCCTCAGAAGGTTGTCACAAGATGCGAAGCAATCAAGCAACCGGAGCGTCCTCTTAAGGTATATCATGCCATTGCAAAACCTCTTTTCAGTGAACAGGTGAAAAAGGATTTGGCACAGATAAACTGTGATGTTGAAAATGTAGGTTCTTTTGAAGACTTTAAGGCAGAGCCCGGAAGCTTTTTGGTGATGGGTCGTTATACAAGAACGGATAACACCGAAATGATACGCGAGATGGCGGAGAAAATGCCTGATGTAACATTTATAGTGTATGAAAGCTTTGATGCTCCGAACGATCTTAGGGCGGATAATATTAAGCCAATCAAGCAGCCCGGTCACAGCAGAGATTTCTATAGAGCACTGAATCTGATGGATGCATACAAGAGAGAGACAACGGATGATGATGACATCTTTTCATTTGTTGCACCGGATGCCAAGGTACTTATTGTTGATGATAATGCCATCAATCTTATGGTTGCCAAGGGATTGCTGGAGCCCCTCAAGATGCAGATTGATACTGCGGACGGCGCAGTAAGTTGTATTGATAAAATACAAACAACCAAGTATGACCTTATATTTATGGATCATATGATGCCTGAAGTCGATGGTGTTGAAGCTACACATATTATCCGCAGAATGTATACGGATTATGAGAATGTACCTATTATTGCCTTGACTGCAAATGCGGTGGGTGGAGCCAAGGAGATGTTCATCAAAGAGGGTATGAACGACTTTGTGGCAAAGCCTATTGAAAGCAAAAAGATTGTGGCAATGGTCAGAAAGTGGTTGCCCGAGAATCTGATTGTTGCCGTGAATGGAGAAGATGGAGTTACGGAGGATAACGGTTCCGAGCTTGGTATAGATGTTCCCGGATTGAATGTTGAAAATGCATTGGCACTTCTTGGTAACAAAAAGTTGTATGAGCAGTTCCTCAAGGAATACTATCTGATAATTGATGACAGAGTGCGCAAGATTAATGAGGCATGGACTTCATCTGACATCAAGACTTATACAATTGAGGTGCATGCACTTAAGAGCAGTTCAAGACAGATTGGAGCCGAAAAACTTGCGGACATGGCAGCAGCGCTTGAAAAGGCCGGAAACGAGAATGATATCGAATATATTGCGCGTTCAAACGATGCGATGATTGAAGAATATCTGTCTCTTAAGGATAAGCTCAGTAAGGTGTTTGGAGCCGGAGATGAGCCGGGCAACAAAGCGGAGCTTACCGCAGATGCAGTACTTGGTATTATCGATGAGATAACATCAGCGCTGGATGAATTTGATTCGCTTGCCATAGAGGATATTATTGCAAAGTTCGATGAGTACGATATCAGTGATTCGAACGAGTTGGAATTGATTTCGGAAATCAAGAGATCGGCCCAGGAATTCGAGGCGGATGAATGTAT
>JAKSRV010000151.1 GCA_024403435.1 Lachnospiraceae bacterium | reverse complement strand
AAAACAATCACGCAAAATCGCACACTCGATTATTATAGTAATGAGTGTGCGATATGTCAAGTAATTATTTTAAATTATGTAAATTTATTTCCACAAGATAATGTGGTTACTTTCTCTTTTCCATGGGAACATATCCAACATGGGTACCAACATACTTATATGCGGGACGTACAATCTTACCGGCATTGAGAATCTCCTCAAGTCTGTGAGCACTCCAACCTGAAATACGAGCAATTGCAAATATAGGAGTATAGAGTTCCTCAGGAATACCAAGCATACTGTATACAAGTCCGCTGTAGAAGTCAACGTTTGCACATACTTCCTTGTGTACGTGACGCTTCTCCATAATCAGGCGACCTGCGATTTTTTCAACACTCTCATAGAAGTTGAAATCATCGAGCTTGCCCTTCTCCTCTGCGAGCTTACGAGCATATTCCTTGAGGATAGTTTCTCTGGGGTCTGAAAGTGTGTATACAGCATGTCCCATACCATAGATGAGACCTTCCTTATCGAATACTTCCTTATTAAGAATCCTGTTAAGATAAGCTTCGATCTCAGCTTCATCCTTACGATCCTTGATATTCTCATAGAGATTAGCAAACATATTCTGTACCTTAAGGTTGGCACCACCGTGACGGAAGCCCTTAAGTGAACCGATTGAAGCAGCCATTGAAGAATATGTATCTGTTCCCGAAGAAGTAACTACGTGTGTAGTAAAGGTAGAGTTGTTTCCTCCGCCGTGATCCGCATGAAGAATAAGTGCTACATCAAGCACCTTGGCCTCCAGCTCGGTAAAGTGGCCATCAGGTCTGAGCATCTGAAGAATGTTCTCAGATACAGAAAGCTCAGGCTTAGGCTTACGTATAACAAGTGCCTCATCCTTTCTGAAATGACAATATGAAGCATATGAATATACAGCAATCAGAGGAAGCTTGTTAATAAGCTCAAGCGACTGTCTGAGTACATTATTAGCCGAAACATCATCCGGATTATTATCATAGGTATAAAGAGTGAGCACACATCTCTGAAGTGCGTTCATAATGTTAGCGTTTGATGCCTTCATGACAACATCTCTTGTGAAACGACCGCCAAGATCATGGAACTCATGGCTTACCTTGATGAAGTCTTCAAGCTCCTGCTTATTAGGAAGCTTTCCAAAGATGAGAAGGTATGTAGTCTCCTCAAATCCGTATCTTCTGTCCTTAAGTCCATTGATAAGATCAACAACGTTAATTCCCTGATAATATAAACGACCATCACAAGGAACCTTATTACCTGCAACAAGATCATAAGCAACAACGTCTGAAATCTCAGTTAGACCGGTAAGTACACCCTTACCATTTACATCACGAAGTCCACGCTTAACATCAAATTCAAGGTAGAGATTCTGATCTATTCTATGGTTATTGTTGAGTTCTTCCTGAAGAGTTTCCATCTCTTTCTTGAAGCTGTCCATCTCTTCAAAACTAAGCATTTCATTTTTCTCGTGCTCTGCGTACATATCTGCCATAGTTTCTCTCCTTTTACACCTTTCCTAAAAATCGTATCATTGTATAAATGTATACAATATATTTTCGGAATTGGCAAGTGTTTTATTTTATCATTTCCAACACATCAAAAATCATAACAATAAGTAATTGCACTTTATTTGATTCTTCACATACAAAAAGGGGAAATGGATCACCATTCCCCCTTGAATGTCATTCTTATCGAATAATTATACGCTTGCAACAGCATCCTTCATGCTCTTTACATATTCATACAGATAAGGAGCTGAATCCTTGCCATGCTCTGCCACTATTCTTACAATAGCAGAACCAACGATAGCACCGTCTGAAATAGATGCCATCTTAGCTGCCTGCTCGGGCTTACTGATACCAAAGCCGATTGCACAGGGAACATCTGTTACTTCCTTAATACTATTAACTATAGAAGCAATATCTGTCTTAATCTCGCTTCTGACACCGGTAACACCCATTGAGCTTACTACATAGATGAAACCGTTGGCATCTTTCGCAATCTTCTTGATTCGATCATCAGAAGTAGGTGAAACCATTGAAATAACTGATACATTATGAGCATTTGCGGGCCCTTCCATCTCTGCCTTTTCTTCATAAGGCATATCGGGAACAATAATTCCGCCTACATTGAGCTCTTCACACTTTGCAAAGAATCTGTCATATCCATAATGATATACAGGATTAGCATAGGTCATAAAGCAAAGAGGAATATCACATGTCTCTCTTACTCTTTTAACAATATCAAATACACCGTCTGTGGTCATTCCGTTTGAAAGCGATCTGATGTTAGCCTCCTGGATAACAACACCCTCAGCTGTAGGGTCTGAGAAAGGAATACCTACCTCGATGAGGTCTGCACCTGCCTTTGCCATCTCGAGAATGAACTTTACTGTGCTGTCCGCATCGGGATCACCTGCGGTGATAAATGCAATAAATGCTTTCTTATTGGGATTTTCAAATGCTTTTGCAATCTTATTAATCATGAAGGTCTACCCCCCTATATCTCGCTATAGCTGCAACGTCCTTGTCTCCACGTCCTGATACAGTACAGATAATACACTGATCGGGGCTGTAATTCTTAGCAATCTTCATTACCTGAGCAATTGCATGTGAGCTCTCAATGGCAGGAATGATTCCTTCTACTCTTGAGAGGTACTCAAATGCCTCAACAGCCTCATCGTCGGTAATGGGAACATATTTTGCTCTGCCGCTATCACGAAGATATGCATGCTCAGGTCCTACACCGGGATAATCAAGTCCTGCAGAAATTGAATATACGGGTGCAATCTGACCATACTCATCCTGACAGAAGTATGATTTCATACCGTGGAAAATACCAAGTGTTCCGGTAGCCATGGTCGCTGCGGTCTCAGGAGTATCTACACCCTTACCACCTGCCTCACAACCGATAAGCTCTACTTCCTTATCATTGATAAAGTTGTAGAAAGAACCCATAGCGTTTGATCCGCCGCCTACACAAGCAAGAACTGCAGCAGGAAGCTTACCCTCGATAGCAAGAATCTGTTCTCTTGCTTCCTTAGAAATAACAGCCTGGAAATCTCTTACAATTGTAGGGAACGGATGAGGTCCCATAACAGAACCAAGGCAATAATGAGTATCGTCGCAACGATTACTCCATTCTCTCATTGCATCATTAACTGCATCCTTAAGAGTCATAGTACCGGTGGTGACTGCATTAACCTTAGCTCCGAGAAGCTCCATTCTGTATACATTAAGAGCCTGACGGATTGTATCCTCCTTACCCATGAATACCTCGCACTCCATTCCGAGAAGTGCTGCAGCGGTTGCGGTAGCTACACCATGCTGACCTGCGCCGGTCTCAGCGATAAGTCTGGTCTTACCCATTTTCTTAGCAAGAAGTGCCTGACCAAGTACATTGTTAATCTTGTGCGAACCGGTATGATTAAGGTCTTCTCTCTTAAGATAAATCTTTGCTCCGCCGAGATCCTTGGTCATCTTCTCTGCATAATAAAGAAGTGAAGGTCTTCCTGCATATTCATT
>JAKSRV010000150.1 GCA_024403435.1 Lachnospiraceae bacterium | reverse complement strand
TAATATAATGACCGTACCCCAATACATTTAGTTTTTGCTATACCCCCAAGAAATACCTTCTCTATGAAATGGACAGCTTCCCCGGCTGTCCTTTTCGCTTTTAAATGATTAAACGAGCCAATTCCCCCTATTTTCTTGCTAAATACCGCGTTTTTTAGTAAAATTAATAAGGCTATTGCTATAATGGCAAGGAGATTATTGATATGGATTTGGAAAAGCGTCGTCGCATACAATACAATCAGCAATATATCAATTCGATGCGCCCGGTATTTAATACGAGAGCACTTTATTCTGATACTACGTCAGATTATGTTTCTCCCGAAGAACCGGACGCATTTTCTACTGTTAAGATACGTTTCCGTACCGCTAAAAACAATGTAGATGCGGTGCTTCTGGTTTGGAAGGGAAAGAAGTATCTGATGACCAAGGTTGATACCGCGGTTCATTTTGATTACTACGAAGTTGAGGTTATGCTTCAGGAAGAGAAGTTCACCTATTACTTTGAAATCCAATCCGGCAATCTGACCTGTTATTATGATACTCGTGGTGCGGTCAGAGATATCAACGAGTATTATTCAATGGCAATTATCCCCGGATTCTCCACACCAAAGTGGGCCAAGGGTGCCGTTATGTATCAGATATATGTTGACCGTTTCTGTAACGGTGACAAGTCCAACGACGTGCTTACCAACGAATATTGCTATATCGGAGAGCCTGTTATCCGCGTAGAGAATTGGGAACAGGATCCTGCATCTATGGACGTGCGCAGCTTTTACGGCGGCGACCTTCAGGGTGTTCTCGACAAGATGGATTACATACAGGGACTTGGTGTGGAGGTTATTTACTTCAATCCGCTTTTCGTATCTCCGTCAAACCATAAATATGACATTCAGGACTATGACCATATCGATCCTCACTTCGGTAAGATTGTCGACGATTACGGAGACCTTCTTCCCGACGGTTGCAGAGAGAATCGCTTGGCCACCAGATATATCAAGCGTGTTACGGGCTTCAACAATCTGACTGCAAGTGATGAATTATTTATCAAGGTAGTGGAGGAAGCACACAAGCGCGGAATGAAGGTTATTCTTGACGGTGTATTTAATCACTGCGGTTCCTTCAATAAGTGGCTGGACCGTGAAAGAATATATGAGAACGCGGACGGCTACGACAAGGGTGCATATGTCAGCGCAGATAGTCCCTATAGAAGTTATTTCAGTTTTTATGATGATTTCAAATGGCCCTACAATCCGACATACGACGGATGGTGGGGACACGATACATTGCCCAAGCTCAATTATGAAGGTTCGAGACAGCTTTATGATTATGTTTTGAACATCGGAAAAAAATGGGTTTCGGCTCCGTTTAACGTAGACGGATGGAGACTCGATGTTGCGGCGGATCTCGGACATTCTCCGGAAGCAAACCACAAGTTCTGGCAGGATTTCAGAGCGGCGGTTAAATCAGCCAATCCCAACGCATTGATTCTTGCAGAGCATTACGGCAATACCAGAGACTGGTTGCAGGGTAACGAGTGGGATACCGTAATGAACTATGATGCTTTTATGGAGCCTATCACCTGGTTCCTGACCGGTATGGAAAAGCACAGTGATGATTTCCGTGAGGATTTGCTCGGCAACTCAGAAAGCTTCTGGGGCGCCATGATGCATCATTCATCAAGCTTTACAATGCCAAGCTGGCAGGTGGCTATGAATGAGCTGTCAAATCACGATCATTCGAGATTCCTGACCAGAACCAATCACAAGGTTGGTCGTACCAATACTCTCGGACCCAGAGCAGCTGAGGAAGGAATAAATAAGGCTGTATTCCGTGAGGCGGTAGTAATGCAGATGACATGGATTGGCGCGCCTACCATTTATTACGGTGATGAGGCCGGTGTATGCGGATTCACTGATCCGGACAACAGACGTACTTATCCCTGGGGACATGAGGATCAAGAGATGATTCAGTTCCACAGAGATATTATCGCATTGAGAAGTAAGTATCCCGAACTGAGAAACGGTTCTATCAAGAAGCTGGACAGCTATTATAACTTCCTGGCATACGGAAGATTTACCAGAGAAGAACAGTGTCTGATTTTGATAAACAATAACAACACTGAGATAGAGAGAGAGGTTACCGCTTGGGAAATCGGTACCCACCGAAGCGGTTCGATGAAGGTGGTATTCCAGTCTACCGAGAACGGATATACACTTGAAGGTGAGACTTATCCGCTCAGAACCGGTGTTTTACATATTACACTTCCCAAGACCAGTGCTACGGTTTTGAAGTTTGTTTTGTAATATAGTTCGAATTTATCTGTTGGTATTAATAGAACGTATTTGTATATAAATATTATTTATCTTGTTTGGGCAGGAGAAGAAAAATGGACAAAGCTGAATTACTTAAAAAAGTATGGCCCCAGTGGGAAATAGTTCGTGAGCTGGGTGAAGGTGCCTTCGGAAGTGTATATGAAGTCGAGAGAAAGGACATCGGTGGTACTTTTAAGGCTGCACTTAAATTTATGTCTATTCCTAAATCTCAGAAAGAGATTCAGGATGCTATGACAGAGGGTATGGATGAGACTACGGCGACCACATATTTCCGCAGTATCATGGAAGACCTCGTCAAAGAATTTGCAACCATGGAGATGCTCAAGGGAAACACTAATATCGTTTCCTATGAGGACCATGTTGTTGTTGAGCATGAGAATGAGGTTGGTTGGGATATTTTGATCAGAATGGAGCTCCTTACTCCTTTTAAGGATCATCTTCAGAGCCATCCTATGAATGAAAAGGATGTTATCAAAGTCGGCCGCGATATTTGTAGCGCGCTGGTTATCTGTGAGAAGAGAAATATCGTTCACAGAGATATCAAGATGGAAAATGTATTCGTATCTGAGTACGGTGACTATAAGCTCGGCGATTTCGGTGTTGCCAGAACTGTAGAAAAAACCACTTCAGGTATGTCTATTAAGGGAACCATTAGTTATATGGCTCCCGAAGTATATAAGGGACAGCAGTACAATTCTTCAGTAGATATGTATTCATTGGGAATACTGCTTTACAGATTGGTGAATAACAACAGATCACCTTTCCTTCCTCCTGCACCCGCACCTATTTCGTACACCGACAAGGAAAATGCGGAGATGCGTCGTCTGGCAGGTGAGAGATTCCCTGATGCTTCATCAGCTACTCCCGAACTGATGGCTATTATCAGAAAGGCAACTGCTTACAAAGCAGCGGAAAGATATGCGTCTGCAGCAGATATGAGAGATGATCTCGCAAGATGGGCGCTTGGTAAGACACCTGTAGCTATGGAAGAAGAACAGAAGAATGCGCAGGCGTCTCAGGCAGCACAGGCGTCTCAGGCAGCACAGGCGTCTCAGGCAGCACAGGCACCTCAGACTGCAGCACCTCAGGCACCTGCATCCGTAGCGGCCGCAGCAGCAACAGCCACAGCAGCGGCTACCGCGGCTGTAAATTTAACAAATTCAACCGTACAGCAGGTTCAGGTACAGCAGATTCAAACGCAGCCTGAACGTAGCGGAGTATATCCTCAGCAGCCCAATCCTGCAATGCAGCAGGTACAGCCTGAGCGCAG
>JAKSRV010000015.1 GCA_024403435.1 Lachnospiraceae bacterium | reverse complement strand
CCTTGATTTCAGGTGTTATCCCTTCACGTAGCGCAGCTAAGAAGGATCCTGTTGTGGCATTGAGATCTGAATAAATAATGGTTGATATACCCGTAAAAACGGGTATATCAATATAAAATGACAGTAATATTTGTGATTTTGGCAATAGTGCTACGGGCTTATTGTATGATACTCTATATTTATGATTTCTATTAATGTTGAGTGCCGTTTGATTTAATGTATGGCATATCACAATGGAGGTTTATATGAATAGTGAAGTTGAAAGATGTACACAGATGTTACCTATTATCAGACAGCTGTTCGGAAGTGATGTATATATGTCAGTTCTTGATGCAGATGGAATTGTATGTGGATATTCAGTACCTGATAATGAAGCCCCAAAAATGAAGATAGGTACTAAATTTGTAGATCCCAGTGGTGGCTTTGAAGAAGTCATGCGTACAGGAAAGAGAAAGTACAATTATCTACCCAAGGAAGTTATGGGAGAGGCATTTGAAGGATATCTTGTTCCAATCAAGGAAAACAATAACGTTGTTGGAGTGCTGATTTCATCATATTCTGTTGGCGACAGAGAACGTGTTGCTGAAATTGCAAATGAATTTAATAAATCATCAAGAACAGTAGATGCTAAGATTGAAAAGCTTGAGGATGAATTTACAAATCTTTATAACATGATTGGTGAGATTGTTAGCATGACCGATAGTGTTGTTAAGGATGTTGTTTCAACACAGAAGGTTGTTGGAACAATCAGCAGTAACGCATCTAAGTCTAATATTTTGGCTCTTAATGCTTCAATTGAGGCTGCAAGATGTGGTGATTATGGTCGTGGATTTGCAGTTGTTGCCAAGGAGATGGGTGCACTTGCAAAATCAAGCAGTAATTCTACTGCAGAGATTAAGGATCAGCTTGCTGCAGTATATAAGAATATACAGAGTATTAAGGAAGCTGTAGACGGAACTGATACAGTAGCACAGGAGTATAATACTGAGATTAAAAAGATTCAGGAAGAGCTGAGTCGCATGCTTGAGATGGCTAATGAAATGGAGAGCAGCTACAAGAAGAAGGTATAATACTCAAAATATAAAGAATATAATATATATATTAAAGATACATACTTAAAGATATATAGTATAAAGCCCCGATTAATGTAAAATCATTAACCGGGGCTTTTAATAGTCTTGTGTGTAAATGTTATTATTTGATGTATTTCTTAACAGCTTCAGCAACAAGCTCAGCAACCTTGGGATTGAATGCCTCGGGCATGATATTGTCATCTGAGAGCTCGTCATCGGGAACGAGACCTGCGATTGCATTTGCGGCGGCAAGCTTCATTTCCTCAGTAATCTGAGTTGCGCGGCCTTCAAGAGCACCCTTGAAGATTCCGGGGAATGCTACGACGTTGTTAACCTGATTGGGGAAATCGCTGCGTCCGGTTCCAACGACACGGGCACCTGCTGCTTTAGCAAGGTCGGGCATAATCTCGGGAGTAGGATTTGCCATTGCGAAGAGGATTGAATCCTTGTTCATAGAAGCTACCATTTCCTGGCTTACGATTCCGGGAGCGGATACGCCTACGAATATGTCAGCGCCCTTCATTGCATCTGCAAGAGAACCGGTCTTTCCTTCGAGATTGGTAACCTCAACCATTTTCTGCTGCATCCAGTTAAGTCCTTCGGTAGTTTTAGAAAGAATACCTACTTTATCGCACATTGTTATGTTGGGGAAACCATAGGTGAGAAGAAGCTTGGTAATAGCAACACCGGCACTTCCTGCACCGTTAACTACAACCTTACAATCTTCCTTTTTCTTGCCGACAACCTTGAGGGCATTGATGATACCTGCGAGAACTACGATTGCGGTACCGTGCTGATCGTCGTGAAATACGGGAATGTCAAGAGTAGCCTTGAGTCTTTCTTCGATTTCAAAGCAGCGGGGAGCTGAGATGTCCTCGAGATTGATTCCGCCGAAAGCGGGAGCGATGTAGGTAACAGCTTTGATAATTTCTTCTGTATCCTGAGTATCAAGGCAAATCGGAACTGCATTTACACCACCGAATTCCTTGAAGAGTACAGCCTTACCTTCCATAACGGGCATTGCTGCGTGAGGACCGATATTACCGAGTCCGAGTACGGCACTACCGTCTGAAACAACTGCTACGGTATTGGCCTTCATAGTGTATTTGTATGCGGCTTCCTTGTCCTGAGCGATTACTTTGCAAGGCTCGGCAACGCCGGGGGTATATGCGATTGAAAGATCCTCGCGAGATTTAACGGGAGTCTTTGAAACAGTTTCAAGTTTTCCATTCCATTCTTCATGCTTCTGAAGAGCGATTTCTCCAATGTTCATAGTGATTCTCCTTAATAAAAAATAACTTTTAACTGCAATTATACTCTAAATATTTTTAAAATTAAAGAAGAAAGAGTATCATTATTTTGGCTTACGGCGGTATTTATTTGTTATATATGGATATTGAAAAACATATTGAAAAAATCATATAATAGACAACATGAGTTATATTGGGTCAACTGACAGAAAAATTAAATATAAAAAAGCGTTTACTATTGTTGGATTGTGTATTGGCATATTATTGGCTTTGGCAATTGCCTATGTGATTTATGTAATTGCATTTTATCATCGCATACCGGATAAGCAGGTCTTGGAGTTGGTGCCTGCCGCTGATGTTAATGCAGAGATTGCAGCCAAGGTGAATACCGGCGAGGAATATGAATATACAATAGTAACCTATAATGTTGGATTTGGTGCATACAGTCCCGACTATTCCTTCTTTATGGATGGAGGAAAGAGCTCATGGGCAAAGAGCAAGGAGAGTGCAGCTGCATTGATTACAGGCGCAGGAGAATTAAGTTTGTCTTTTGAGCCTGATTTTGTGTTGTTTCAAGAGATAGATTATGACAGTACCAGGACATATCATCTTGATGAGTATGGATTGTTGAAAAACAAATTGTCGGAGTATATGAGTGTACGTGCTGTTAATTATGATTCGGCTTTTTTGCTCTATCCTATTTACGAGCCTCATGGTTCGAGTAAGTCAGGGATTGCTACATTCAGTAAATACGAGATTACAGGTTCGGTGAGAAGAAGTCTTCCCGTCAGCAATGATTTCAACAGATTTTTGGATCTTGACAGATGTTATACGGTTAGCAGACTGAATACTGATAACGGCAAGGAACTGGTTATCATTAATATTCACATGTCTGCATACGGAAGAACTGAAGCGGTTCGCAGCGGACAGATTATGATGCTTTGCGAAGAGATGCAGGCAGAATATGATAAGGGCAATTATGTGATAGTGGGTGGCGATTTTAATCATAACCTTAAGATATATGATGACCACGGAAATATGGGCTGGGCAAAAGCCTATGACAGAAGCTGTATTCCGGATGCATTTACATTTGCCATAGACTTGTTGGATGAGGATTTTAAGTATAATATGCACAACAGTTGCAGAGATGCCGGCAAGCCTTACAGCGAGACTAATTCTACGGTTACACTTGACGGATTTATTATTTCAGACAACATTAAGTGCATTGAATATGAAAATATCGATGAAGGATTTGCATATTCGGATCATGACCCTGTCGTTATGAGGTTTGTGCTTGAGTAGAGGATAGTTATGAGAGTTGGAACAGGATACGATGTTCACAGGCTGGTTGAAGGCAGAAAATGCATAATCGGCGGTGTGGATATTTCATATGAAAAAGGATTGTTGGGACATTCCGATGCGGATGTATTGCTTCATGCAATTATGGATGCATTGCTGGGTGCGGCAGCGCTTGGAGATATTGGAAAGCATTTCCCCGATTCGGATCCGCTTTATAAAGGTATTTCGTCTATTGAATTAATGAAGCATGTAGGCGGATTGATTGCGGCTGAGGGTTATGTGATTGAAAATATTGATTCGACGATTATTGCGCAGGCACCGAAGATGCGACCTCATATAGATACGATGAGGGCGAATATTGCCGATGCTCTGTGTATTGATATAGGTCAGGTAAGTGTTAAGGCTACCACGGAAGAAGGCCTTGGATTTACGGGAAGCGGAGAAGGAATAGCCGCACAGGCTATATGTTCGCTTGCCAGTGCATTTGATTATACTGATTTGTCGGCTGTATACGGTTCGGCAGGAGGCTGTTCAGGCTGTAGCGGCTGCGCCGCCAAGAAAGTATAAATGCGTGTGAATACAGCGCAGAATAGAATGCAATTATGAAACAGATTATTATTTTGGAGGATAGATATGTATATTTTTAACTCACTCACCAAGAAAGTAGAGCTTTTCAAACCCAATGTAGAGGGAAAGGTCGCTATGTATACCTGTGGACCTACCGTATATCATTTTGCTCACATCGGTAACCTCAGAAGTTATTTGATGGAAGATGTTCTTGAGAAGCTTCTCAGATATAGCGGATATGATGTAAAGCGTGTAATGAATATCACTGATGTAGGACATCTTTCTTCAGATGCCGATACCGGTGAGGATAAGATGCTTAAGGGCGCCAAGAGAGAGCATAAGACTGTTCTTGAAATTGCTCAGTTTTATACCGATGCATTTATGGAGGATTGCCGTAAGCTTAATATCAAAAAGCCCGATGTTGTAGAGCCTGCCACCAATTGCATTGATGAGTTTATCAATATGATTAAGGTTCTTCTTGAGAAGGGATACGCATATCAGGCAGGTGAGAATATTTATTTTGATACCTCTAAGCTTGAAAATTATTATGTATTCGGTAACATGAGCGAGGATGACATGATGGTTGGCGTCCGTGACGATGTTACAGAGGATACCAACAAGAGAAACAAGAACGATTTCGTTCTTTGGTTTACCAAGTCTAAGTTTGAAGATCAGGCACTTAAGTGGGACAGCCCTTGGGGTGTAGGATATCCCGGATGGCATATTGAGTGCTCATGCATCAGTATGAAGCATCTCGGTGAGTACATGGATATTCACTGCGGTGGTATTGATAATATGTTCCCCCACCATACCAATGAGATTGCACAGAGTGAGGCTTTTGTAGGTCACAAGTGGTGCAATTATTGGTTCCATGTTCATCATTTGAATGACGAGACCGGTAAGATGAGTAAGAGTAAGGGAGAGTTCCTTACCGTATCTTTGCTTGAGTCAAAGGGGTATGATCCTATCGCTTACAGATTCTTTGCACTTCAGTCACATTATCGTAAGCCTCTTACATTCTCTTATGAGCAGCTTGACCAGGCGGCATCTACTCTTAAGAAGCTCAAGAACAAGATCGCAGCAATCTCTGCAGACGGCAAGGCTGACGAGGCAGTTGTCAAGGAGTGGCATGATAAGTTCGCTGAGACTGTAGGTAACGATTGCAATACCGCTATGGGAATTACTTTACTTTATGATGTTCTCAAGGCTGATATCGACGGAGCTACCAAGAAGGCAATTATCGGAGACTTTGATTATGTTCTCGGACTTGATCTTCTTGTGGAAAAGGAAGCAGCAGAGCCTGAACTCAGTGCTGAGGATGCAGAGCTTGCGGCATTTGTTGAGGGCAAGATTGCAGAACGCAAGGAAGCTAAAAAGGCTAAGGATTTTGCACGTGCAGATGCTATCAGAAATGAGTTGCTCGAGCAGGGTATTGTTATTGAAGATACCCGTGAGGGAGTAAAATGGCACAGAGCATAAATATACTTGATCAGGTTAAGGAAACCTTTGAGTGCGCGGAAAAGGATATTAACGGTTATTCACCATTGACGTTAGCTTATATCGGCGATGATTTTTATGATCTTATTATCAGAACCGTAGTTGTGGAAAGAGCCAACAGATCTGCCAATGAGCTGCATAAGATGACAGTTCAGTATGTAAAGGCACAGACTCAGGCAGAGATGGCTGAAGCTTTAGCAGGTGCGGAAGGCGTACTTACGGAGAAAGAGGCTGATATATACAGAAGAGGCCGTAATGCCAAATCGCATACCACCGCCAAGAATGCAAGTGTTACTGATTATAGAAGAGCTACCGGATTTGAAGCTTTGATAGGTTATCTGTATTTGACAGGGCAACAGGAACGCGCCGTTATGCTCGTGAAAAAGGGTTTGGAACTGACCAATCGTACTATTTAATTTGTGTTTTCGATAAAGGGTTGATTAGCTTATTATATGGCTTTAATCATAAGGAATAATTATGGGTTACCAGGAATTTACAATTGAAGGCAGAAATGCCGTTATAGAAGCTTTTAGAAGCGGAAAAACTATAGACAAACTCTATATTCTCGACGGATGCCAGGACGGTCCTATAGTCACCATCAAGCGCGAGGCTAAAAAGGGTGATACGCTCATTAAGTTTGTTACCAAGGAAAGACTTGATCAGATGTCTGAAACAGGTAAGCATCAGGGCGTTATTGCCGTTGCAGCAGCATATGAGTATTCAGAGGTGAGTGATATTTTGGCGCTTGCCAGGGAAAAGGGTGAACCGCCTTTTATTTTCCTGCTTGATAATATAGAGGATCCGCATAATCTCGGAGCTATTATCAGAACAGCTAATCTTGCCGGAGCTCATGGAGTTATTATTCCAAAAAACAGAGCAGTTGGATTGACTGCCACTGTGGCAAGAACTTCTGCAGGTGCGCTGAATTATACTCCTGTTGCCAAGGTTACCAATATGGCCAAGACTATTGAGGAGCTGAAAAAAGAGGGACTGTGGTTTGTTTGCGCAGATATGGGCGGAACCACAATGTATGACCTTAACCTCAAAGGACCTATCGGTTTGGTAATCGGAAACGAGGGAGAAGGCGTAGGTAGACTTGTAAAAGAGAAGTGCGATATGGTGGCTTCTATTCCTATGAAGGGCGATATTGATTCACTCAATGCGTCTGTGGCTGCCGGAATTCTCGCTTATGAGATAGTCAGACAGAGACTTCAGTGATTGTGATGTTGGTTACCGAGTGTTACGGAAGGTACAGCTTGCTGTAATACATCAGTAATGTGATAAATGATAATGTCAGATTTGCAATAGAGGCGGGGTTGATTTTGGCCGGTAAATACGATATCAATAAGTATTCGGAATATACTGATGAGGAACTCATCGACAGATACAGAAATGGTGAAACAGCTATTATCGACTATCTGATGATTAAATATAAGAATTTGGTTCGCAGTAAGACCAATTCTTTATATTTGCTGGGAGGAGAGACCGATGACCTTCTTCAGGAAGGAATGATCGGACTTTTCCAAGCTGTAAACGATTATGATTTTGGTCGTGATGCCAGCTTTTTTACGTTTGCGGATTTATGTGTAACGCGTAAAATTTATAATGCCATCAAGGCATCAAATGAAAAGAAGCATTCTTTCCTGAACAATTATATTTCATTGGATTCGTCTAATGAGAATGAAGATAAGGAAGAGGGGCCTACACTTGAAGAAAGACTTTCAAATGTGGATGAAAACGGTCCCGAACAAATGGCTTTGTTGGGTGAATTGAAGGAAGAGGTTATTACCGCAATCAAGGATGAACTCACTGATTTGGAAAGAGAGAGTCTGCTTTTATATATGACCGGAATGACCGGCGGTGAAGTGGCAGGTGTACTCGGTAGAAGTCCCAAGGAGACCGATAATGCAATCCAAAGGGCTAAAACAAAGCTTAAAAAAGTGATTAATCAGAGATAGTTTTGGATTAAAAAGATAAGAACAGTCTATCAGACTGAATAATACTTAAGGAGCATTAATACTATGGCACGAAAAGACAGCATGGAAAGAGCAATGGAAAAGGTTGGAGGTTTTGCTACAGCCAAGAAAAATGTCGTGATTCAGTATCAGGGAAGAGAGCGCAATGAGGAGCATATTCTTCAGCAGATTAAGAAGGATGTTCTTGCAAAAGGTGTTAAGGATGATGAAATCGAAGTGGTTGACATCTATGTGAAGCCTGAGGAAAGTGCAATTTTTTATGTTGTAAACAAAAAGGTTGAAGGCTCGATTGTATTCTAATCAGCAAAAGTATTACCCAATAATGAAAGGATAAGCTAACAGATAGCAGGAATAAATAATGGTAGTATATGTAGTAGCAAATCAGAAGGGTGGTATCGGTAAGACCACTACAGCAACAAATCTTGCAGGAATTCTTGGAAAAAAGGGTAAGGTGCTTTTGATTGACGCCGACCCTCAGGGAAACAGTACAAGTACCTATGAGGCACAGGTTACAGATCATGCCACTCTTTATGATGTAATAATTGACTCAGACAAGCTTCCTTTGGAGGATGCCGTTCAGCATTTGCCCAACGGAGATATTGTAGCATCTGACCCGCTGCTTGCTAAGGCAGAAAAGATGCTTGACGGTGATGTGGAAGGTTTCTACAGATTGAAGGATGCAATCGATATGCTCGACGGATACGATTATGTAGTAATCGATACAGCACCTTCACTTAATATTACTCTCTACAATTGTCTTATCGCCGCAGATAAGGTTATTATACCTGTTACTGCAGATTCATATGCTATGCAGGGTATTGACCAGCTTAATGAGACTATTATGGCTGTTAAGAGAAGACAGAACCGTAATCTTGAAATAGCAGGCCTCCTTTTGGTTAAGTATTCAGGAAGATCAAATCTTGAGAGAGAGACCAAGATTGCTATTGAGGAACATGCGGAGAAGATGGGTACCAAGCTTTTTGATACTACCATCAGAGAGTGTATCAAGACCAAGGAAGCTCAGGAGCAGAAGAAGCTGCTTATCGACTATGCACCTAAGTGCAATACCTGTGTAGACTATGTCGCATTTGTTGATGAGTTGATAAAGTAAGTATAATTGTTTTATATAGTCGTCAATATTGCGATTATACTGTTTAGTTATATTAAAATTTCAGTTTTTGATTTATTCAGTTTTGCAGATATATACAGAACATAGTATGAATAAGCCCATGCGGTTAATAACTGCATGGGCTTGTGTTTTGTATAGAGTATTATTACGAATGAAATTCATTAACAATAATACTTGTAATGTATAATTATTACTGCTTAGCCTTAGGAATACGTCCGTAGGTTTCGGTAAGCATTCTGATGCTTGATGCCAGCTCATGAGAAAGGAATCCGGGCTTGAGTCTCCATTCCCAGTTGCCTTCGGAGCCTCCGGGTACATTTATGCGTGATTCGTGACTCTTTACCAAGTAGTCCTGAATAGGTACTACACACAAATCGGATACCGAACGATAGCATTCTCTGATCATATCCCACACAAGAGCACCGTAATCGGTGTTCATTGAATTGAGATAACGTCTCAGGTAATCGCGCTCACCGTCATTGATGCAATCGAGCCATGCACGGGTGGGCATATTGTCATGGGTGCCTGTATAAACGACGCAGTTTCTGTAATGCTTGTACGGCATATAAATGCTGTCCCAACTTGTGAATGCATACTGAAGAATCTTCATACCGGGAATCTGAGTCTCTTCAAGGAGAGCCTGATTTTCCTTGGTGACGGTTCCGAGGTCCTCTGCAATAATCTTGGGACCGTTCTCAGTGACGAACTCACCGGTCTTTTCCTTGAGAATTTTGAAAAAGTCCATAGCAGGCCCTTTGTTTTGTGTACCGTTTACGGCATTTTCATCACCGTAGGGAACTGCATAGTACTCTGTAAAGCCATGGAAATGATCGATACGAATAACATCGTATAAATCGTAGCTGCGTTCGATACGCTTAATCCACCATTCGTAATCATTCTTTTTAAGAGCTTTCCAATCATAAATAGGATTGCCCCAGAGCTGACCGGTAGAAGAGAAGGCATCGGGAGGGCATCCGGCTACAACCTTAGGCACCAAATCCTTATCCATCTGAAATGCTTCGGGATGAGCCCATACATCAGCACTGTCCATTGATACATAGAAGGGGATATCGCCGATTATCTTTACATTCTTTGATGCGGCATATTCTCTGAGTTTATTCCACTGTTCTGTGAATTTGTACTGCTGGAAACGGAAGAGATCAAGCATGTCTGCGAGCTCAGTGCTTATTTCCTTGAGAGCCTTGGCATCACGATGTTTAAGAGGCTTGTCCCAGGTTTCCCAGCTTGCGCCGTTGTTTTTTAATTTGATAGCTCTGAAAAGACAGTAGTCGTCGAGCCAAAAGCTTTCCTTTTTGATGAAATCTTTATACTCTTTACTGCTAAGGCCGTTATTGCCCTTGAAACGGTTGAAGGCTGATATCAGAAGATTTTGACGGTTCTCATACATAGCACCGTAGTCGACCTTTTCTTCATCGCTTCCCCAAAACATATTGTTACATTCATCCCAGGTGAGAAGACCTTCTTCGATGAGTGCTTCGGGCGATATAAAATAAGGGTTGCCCGCAAAAGCAGAGAAGGGCTGATAAGGGGAATTGCCGTAACCGGTGGGGCCTACGGGAAGAATTTGCCAGTATCCCTGGCCTGATTCATAGAGGAAATCGACAAAAGAGTATGCCTCTTTGGATAAACAGCCGATACCGAAACGAGATGCTAAAGAAAAGATGGGACACAAAATACCACTTTCACGCATAGAAAATACCTCTTTTTTGAATTTTAAACAAAAAAATAAAGCTGATGACGGGAATCGGACCCGTGACCTCCGCCTTACCAAGGCGACGCTCTACCGACTGAGCCACATCAGCTTACTTGCTGTAAATCAGCAACCTTGTGTATATTAACAAATAAAACAAATGCTGTCAACAAGTTTTTTGAAAAAATATTTTTCTTTTATTTTAGTGCCATATTTTACTGTTTTAGACGCATTTAGGTCAATTAAATCCCCTCAAAAGTATTATAATGGAGTTATAAAGGACGATAGATTGAAAATTTAGCCTGAAAATTTAATGATTAAATATTTAAACCTATATAAATCGAGATTAATCGTAGAACGGACATGAAATACAGTACTGAGTTTTAATAAGTGTGTTTTATACGGAGGAAGAGCATGAAGATAATACATTGTGCAGACATACATTTAGATTCACCAATGGCATCGCTTCCCAAGGAGATTGCAGCCAAGCGAAGAGAAGAACTGCTTTTGGCTTTCAGGCATATGGTAGAGTATGCACATGCGAATTATATAAATACAATTCTGATATCCGGAGATTTGTTTGACAGAAAGAAGCCCTCGGCAACAGCTGTTAATACAGTTACAGGTTTGATTGCGACATATCGTGATATTAACTTTTACTATTTGAGAGGTAATCATGATTGCGGAGAACTGTATGATGATGAAAGTATACCGGATAATTTGATTATGTTTAATGAAGACTGGAGCAGGCTGTGCATCGCAGATAAGAGTGACGGAGCAGGCTGCGATATTGTCGTGTGCGGAATCGAGCCTGCTTCTACGAATAAAGAACTCTGTAATCATGTGCCGGCGCTTGATATGAATGCATTTAATATAGTAATGCTCCATGGCGAAGCAGGTGAGAATGCCGATATATCATTGCGCAGTCTTCGCGGATGCGGAATAGATTATTTGGCATTGGGACATATTCATTCGCATAAGTATGCTGAATTGGATAAAAGAGGTGCATATTGTTATCCCGGATGTCTTGAAGCAAGAGGCTTTGATGAATGCGGTGAGCACGGCTTTGTGGTGTTGGATATTGACAGAATAACAAGAACTCATAGTATCAAATTGATTTCAAGTCCGATTAGAGCTATTCATAAGCTGGAGCTGGATATAAGTGACTGCGCTGATTCGACTGATATTTTTGAGGCTGCACGCAGATTGGTTGAGGATAACGTTAAATCAAGTGATGAAATGTTTTTACTTGAACTTGTAGGAAGCACGGATATCGGCTGTGATAGGAATAATCATATGCTTGAGCAGTACTTTGATAATAATTATTATCTTGCAAGAGTTCACGACAGCTCCGAATACAGGGTTGATTACGATGATTATGCATTGGATGAGTCACTTAAGGGTGAGTTCGTGCGACTTGTAAAAGCAGACTTGTCACTTTCTGAGGAAGATAAGGCTGCTATTATACGTTTGGGAATTAAGGCATTGAGAGGGGAGGAAATCGGATAATGAGACTGATTGGTTGTCATATAGAAAATTTTGGAAAACTCAGTGATCTGGACATTGATTTCAATCCCGGAACCAATGTTATAAATGAAGAAAATGGGTATGGAAAGAGTACATTGTCCACCTTTTTAAAGGTGATGCTGTATGGTTTTGACAATGAGACGAAAAAAGGGGAGTTGTCCAGAGAACGTTCCAGGTATTTACCCTGGCAGGGAGGAAACTACGGCGGTTCTGTGACACTTCAGGTGGCAGACAAAAAGTATCTGATTACAAGAATGTTTGGGAAAAAGGACAGCGATGATTTCTTTGAACTGAGAGATGCCGAAACAATGCTTGTAAATGAGGATTACGGCAAAAATATCGGTGAGCAGATTTTCGGCATAGACAGTGAATCGTTCAAGCGAAGTGTTATGTTTTCTCAGAATGATTGTGAGACGAAATCGACTGACGGTATTAATGCGAAGCTTGGTAACTTGACTGAAAGTACGGATGATATCAATAATTTCGAAAAGGTCGATGAAGGATTCCATAAGCTCTTGAATGAGATGAGTGATACAAGAAAGACGGGCTCGAGACATAGGCTTAAGACAGAAATCTATGAGATGAAAGCCGATCTCAGAACGAGAGATATTCTTGAGGACGAATATCGTGCGAAGCTTAATATGCTTGAAAATGAAAAGCATCGATTGGATGAGCTGAACGGTAATATCGATGATATTGAAACAAGAAGGCAAAAGGATGAACTAAATAAGAGCTATTATGTGGTGAAGGACCAGTATGAGAAGTTGATTAAGGACAGATATACTCTTGAGAATGAACTTAAAGCTTCAAATGTCAGTATCATTTCTTTGGAAAATGCTTTTTCGAAAGGGATTCCTAATGATGATAAGCTTGATGAGATAAATAATTCTATAAACGAATTGACTACGCTTAGGGAACGGAAGAAAGGGGAAGAGTTCAGCTACAGTGAGTTGAGTGATTTTAACAATCTGTCTTCAATATTTGAAGGAAAAAATAATCCTCACAATGAACTTGATGAGGCACTATACTTGTTGGATGAATTGGAGGAAAACAGCAGAAATATTGTAAGAATCGAAGACAGAATATCATCTATGGGTAAAGTGGAGGAAGTTAAGTCTCAAAGCGCGAACATTGCGGTTGGCATTATTATGGCTGTGGTTGGAATCACGGTTGCTGTAGTGGGATGGTATGTTTATTCCAATAATATTTTGTCCAACATGATGGCTATAGCTATATGCGCTGTGGGAATATTAATACTTGTTATTTCTGTTATTGTGACTGCAGTTAAAATTAATGCCTGCAAGAATACTAAATACAGATATGATGAATATGTTTCCTATAATGAAGAACTTAAGAACATAAAGCATGAGAGAACTTCACTGAAGAACAGACTTACAGGAATATTATCGGATTACGGCATCACGTACGACAAATATGATACCGGACGTCGTATATGCAGGATGAGAGATGATTATGATTATTTCAGAAAACTGCAGCAGAGAAGGAGCGAATATGACCTTAATGGCAACAGTATACGCATTGTAGAACTTTGTGATGAGCTGGATCGATTTTTTATGCCGTACACCGGTATTTTGTCCGGTGAAGATTATATAGCAAAACTGTATTCATTAAAGGCACAAATTGGATGCTACAGAGCATATATTGAAAAACAGGATAAGCTTAGAATGTTGTCGGCTAGGATCGCGGACATGGAGCAGGCACCCAATTTCCTGGCAGTTAAAACTGCTTATGAGCCAAGCAATGAGAAGACTGATAATACTTCGGAGGCATTGCTCGCAGAAATGAAAGTAAATGCTGAAAAGGCAGCCGATAATTGTAATTCATATCGCAATCGTATAGAAGCATTGGAAGAAAAAATAGATTCTTTGAATGATTTGGAAGTATCTCTTGCAGCCAAGGAAGCGGAGCTTCAGGAAATGAATAAAAGAGCAGAATTGCTTGAACTTACGAGAGGTTTTCTGAATGAAGCCAAGACCTCTTTTGTCAAGCGATACAGTGAACCTATTACCAACAGTTTTAGGAAGTATTTTGAGCTACTTGACGGAAATGATTCGGCAAACTATAGTTTTGATGCGAATACAAATCTGAATATATATTCGGAGGGTAAAATACGTAAGCCCGAGGCATTCAGCAGAGGATTGAGAGACTTGGCAGGTATAGCTTTCAGACTTTCTCTTACGGATGCAATGTATAAAAACGAGAAGCCATATCTGATAATGGATGACCCGTTTGTGAACCTTGATGATACACGTATGCAGGGGGCAAAAAAATTGATTGACAGTATCAGTGAGGAATATCAGGTGATCTATTTTACATGTAGTTCGTCGAGAGTTCCAAATGTATGATTTGTCGGTTGATAAAAAATAAAATTAGTTTTGTTTTATTGCGTGAAAAATGGTAAAATATACTAATTAAATAACTTATATGTATTTTATATGTTGTTATATGAGGAGATATCATATGGGAGCTACCAAAGAAGCTGTAAAAAGATTGTTACCGTTTGCCGGTGCGGCCCTGATTGCAGGTACCGATTTATATATTAAAAATAAGATGGATAAGGAACTCCCCAAGGAGGGCGAGGAAGCAATAGTGCCTGTGAAAAAATATCATTTGATTTTTCACAGATACCATAATAAAGGTGCATTCTTAAACCTCGGTGAGAAGTATCCCGATAAGGTTAAGATGGCATCTGCAATTGCCTGCGGCGGAGTGTTTGGTGCGTTGTATTCTTCCGTAATCGGAAAAGGTACTTTCTTTGAAAAACTTGGATATACATTTTTACTCGGTGGTGCTATGAGTAACACCTACGAGAGAGTAAAAAAGGGATATGTAATGGATTATGCAAGCCTTGATGTTAAGCCTGCAAAGATTCGTAAGGTTGTATTTAACCTTTCCGATGTGTTCATTTTCTTCGGATCAATCATTGTTGTTATTTCAAGCCTGATTTCTAAGAAAAAGTAGTAGATATCAGATTGTGAGAAAGGAGCATATATGCTGCTTGCACTTATACCACTTTTCGATGAAAATATTAATGTAAAAGCTTATTCTGTTTTTGCACAGAGAGAGAATCAGTTCCTCAATCCCTTTAGCTACGCAACCGGAATGTATGACGGTTCAACCTACGTGGAAGGCCTTGAGGCAGTAATGACTACCGGACTCGGAACTCTTTCCGATGACAAGCCTGTGTTTGTGCCTGTATCAAATGTAGCTATTTTTTCTGAACTGGAAAGCGTATGTACAGAATATCGTGACAGAATCATTCTCCTGATAGACAGAACCATTCCACCAATTCCTATGTACATTGACAGGTTGAAAGAGCTGAAGAATGCCGGATTCAGACTTGCAATCAGAAGATTGGCAGTACCTGAGTTTCAGGTATATTCTCCGATAATAGCAATTGTCGATTTCATTTTCTTGAATAACAAGAAGATTGCAATTGATAAGGCGATGATTTATTTCCAGAGACTTTTCCCCGATGTGAAGCTTATTGCCGGTAACATCGATACGATGGAAGAGTTTGAAAATATTAAGTCCGGCGGCGGATATGATTTCTATGAGGGTGAATTCTACAGAATACCTGCAGGTGTTGACGAGCATGAGATTACTCCGATGAAGGCAACAAAGCTTCGTCTGTTGCAGTTGGTCAACAGTTCTGATTTTGAACTCAATGACGCAGCGAGCGTTATCTCAAATGATACTGCGATTACTGTACAGCTTCTTCAGATGGTTAACCGAATTGTTAAAATGTCTGAAATTAAGACTATTAAGCATGCGGCAGCAATGCTGGGCCAGCGTGAGTTGAAGAAATGGATTAATACTGTTGTAATGCATAATCTTTGCGGTGATCGCCCAAATGAGCTTACAAGACTTTCACTGTTGAGAGCTAAATTTGCAGAGAATCTTTCCGATGTATTTGGTATGAAAGATAAATCCGATGAGCTTTTCTTGATGGGACTTTTCTCTATTATAGATGTTGTGTTGGAGAAGCCGATGGAGGATGCACTGGATATTTTACAGTTGTCACAGGCAATTAAGGATGCGCTTGTAAAGCATGAGGGACAGCTGGGACCTGTATTTGATTTTATGATGGCGTATGAAACTGCTGATTGGAGCGAAGTTTCAAGAGTGATGACTATCAAAAAATTTGATACCGATAAGGTGTACAGAGCTTATATTGATTCACTTTCATGGTATAGAGAGACGATTAAATAAGTGGGGTGATGCCTATGACATATGAAGAGATTGTAGAAAAAGTACGAAGTGTATATGAAAATGCCGATGCCAGGGACATATTTGAACACATTGCTGTTCAGATTAATATAGTCGGTGAAGGTGAAGGTATATTTTATATGGAGGTGGCCAATCGCCATATTTGCATAGAACCGTATGATTATTATGACAGAGACGGTTTGGTTATTGTAAGTGCGCAGACTATTTATGATATAGCTGACGGCAAGCTTACATTCCATGATGCATATCACAGCGGTGTACTTCAGTGTCAGGGAAATATCGAGAAAATGAAGAAACTCCAAAAGATTGTATTGGGGTCGAGAACTACCAAAAGAAAAACTACTAAGAAACAGATAGGTTCCTAAAAGTAATATGGAAAACTTGGTTTTTAGTCTTAATGCGACGGTTCCGATTTTCTTGCTTATGGTATTGGGCTATGTATTCCATAAGCTAAAATGGATAGATGATGTGTTCGCATCAAAAATGAATAAGTTTGTATTTACAATACCTCTGCCGGTTCTTGTATTTAAGAACCTGGCGGAGGTTGATTTTCGTGAAGCCTGGAATGGAAGATTTGTTCTTTTTTGTTTCCTGGTGACGGTGATATCCATTTGTATAGCTATTGCCTTGTCATTTACATTGAAGGATAAAGCCAACAGAGGTGAGTTTGTACAATCATCATACAGAAGCAGTGCGGCATTGCTTGGTATTGCATTCATTCAGACTTTGTACGGAACATCCGGACTGGGCCCTTTGATGATTATCGGAAGTGTGCCGTTATACAATATTATGGCGGTGATAGTTCTGTCTCTGCTTAAGCCGGAAGGTGGTAAGCTGACAGGTAAGATGATTCTTAAAACACTGAAAGGGATAGTAACCAATCCGATTTTGATAGGAATATTTGTCGGTATAGTGTGGTCGTTATTGAAGCTTCCTTTGACGGGTATTCCATCTAAGGTGGTGACTAATGTAGCCAATGTTGCAACACCTATGGGACTGATTGCTATGGGAGCTACCTTTGATTTTAAGAAAGCGTTCGGGAAATTGGGACCGTCACTGGTTGCTGCATTCATGAAGCTTGTAGGATTTGCAGCTGTATTTTTGCCGATGGCTATATATATGGGATACAGAAACGAGGAGTTGGTGGCCATTCTGGTAATGCTCGGAAGTGCTACCACGGTAAGCTGTTTTGTAATGGCAAAAAATATGGGGCATGAAGGAGTGTTGTCATCATCGGTTGTAATGTTGACGACTTTGGTTTCGGCTTTCACATTGACGGGATGGTTGTGGTTACTCAGATCGTTAGGTTACATATAGATTTGGGTATTGGGATTTGATGTTTAGATTTGATGTATAGATATGCATTTACAGATTTTCCCGTATTTTCATTTTTATGATTTTCATTTTATGCAAAAAATCTTTTACAAATATGCATAAAAATGCTAATATTTGTGAGTATATGCGCCTTTTAGGGGCGTTATTGGCATTTGCAGAATAATTATTAGGTTATAAATTAGATTTATCAGTTATTTATCAGAGAGGAACAAGATAATGTCCGATATAGCATCAGAAATCAAAAGACGCCGCACATTTGCGATTATCAGCCACCCCGATGCAGGTAAAACTACTCTTACCGAGAAGTTTTTGCTTTACGGTGGAGCTATCAATCTTGCAGGATCTGTAAAAGGTAAGGCAACAGCCAGACATGCGGTCTCAGACTGGATGGAGATTGAGAAGGAGAGAGGTATTTCCGTAACTTCTTCTGTACTTCAGTTTGAGTATGACGGTTATTGCATAAATATTCTTGATACTCCCGGACACCAGGATTTCTCTGAGGATACATATCGTACTTTGATGGCAGCCGATTCGGCAGTCATGGTTATCGATGCGTCCAAGGGTGTTGAGGCTCAGACTCGTAAGCTGTTCAAGGTATGTGTAATGCGTCATATTCCTATTTTCACATTCATCAACAAGATGGACCGTGATGCTATGGATACCTTTGATCTTCTTGATGATATCGAGAAGGAACTGGGTATTGCTACCTGCCCTGTAAACTGGCCTATCGGTTCAGGTAAGGGATTTAAGGGTGTATATGACAGAAATAAGCAGTGCGTAATTTGCTATTCAGATACTGAGAAGGGTACCAAGGAAGGTATTGCAACAGAAATTCCCGTATCCGACGAAGCGCTTCTCAGAAGCACCATCGGTGATGAGGCTGCTGACAAGTTGTTTGAAGAACTCGAGCTTCTTGACGGTGCGGGAGCAGAGTTTGATCTCGATGTAGTACAGAAGGGTGATCTTACTCCTGTATGTTTCGGATCGGCACTTACTAATTTTGGTGTAGAGATTTTCCTTAAGCACTTCCTTAATATGGCGACAGATCCGCTTCCCAGAATTGCTGAGGGTAAGGAAATTAATCCTCTTGATGAGGATTTCAGTGCGTTCGTATTCAAGATTCAGGCAAATATGAACAAAGCGCACAGAGACCGTGTGGCATTTATCAGAATATGTTCTGGAAGATATGATGCACAGGCTGAAGTAAGACATGTTCAGGGCAATAAAGTAATGAGACTTTCACAGCCTCAGCAGATTATGGCTGATGAGAGAAAGATTTTGTCAGAGGCATATGCCGGAGATATTATCGGTGTATTTGATCCCGGCATTTTCTCAATCGGTGATACTCTTTGTGCTCCTAAAAAGAATTTCAAGTATGAGGGTATTCCTACATTCGCTCCCGAGCATTTTGCAAGAGTTCGTCAGCTTGATACCATGAAGCGTAAGCAGTTTGTTAAGGGTATTGAGCAGATTGCGCAGGAGGGTGCTATTCAGATATTCCAGGAGTTCAATACGGGACTTGAGGAGATTATCGTAGGTGTAGTAGGTATCCTTCAGTTTGACGTACTCAAGTACAGACTCGAAAATGAGTACAATGTAGAGATTAAGCTTGAGAATTTACCGTACGAACATATCAGATGGATTGAGAATCATCAGGACTTTGACGTGGCTAAACTTCAGGGTACTTCAGATATGAAGAAGGTTAAGGATATGAAGGGCAATCCGCTTCTGTTGTTCATCAATGCATGGAGCGTTGGCATGACAGTAGACAGAAATAAGGGATTGATTTTGACTGAGTTCAGCAAGAACTAATCAATTTATTAAGATATCTAAATAAATTTTGGAAATAACATTTTCTGTGATATAATTATTTCGATTGCAGATACGATTATGATAATCGTTTTTGTAGGAAGGAGATTACAATGGCAGCTAAGAATATTATTGATAAAGTAACCGGCAATGAAAAGTCAGGAACAACTCTTTCTGTAAGTGCAAACGGCGGCGAGATTTGCATCGCTGACGGTGTTGTTGCAATGATCGCAGCAATTGCTGCAACTGAGACCGAAGGTGTCAGTGGTGTAGGCGATACTTATACAAGTGAAATCATGAGCAAAGTTGGTATTCACGACAAGACAAAGGGTGTTAAGGTTGCCATCAATGAGGGCGTTGTAAAGATTTCTATGCTTATTTCAATCAAGAACGGCAAGTCTATTCCTTCTGTAGTTCAGAATGTACAGGCTAAGGTAAAGTCATCAATCGAGACTATGACCGGAATGACCGTTAAGACCGTTAATGTACGTGTAATCAATGTAGAAATTTAATTTGGTGACATTATGAACAGACATGAATTAAGAGATCGTGTTTTTAAGCTTCTTTTTAGAATAGAGTTCAATTCAGAAGAGGATATGCTTGAGCAGGTTGCACTGTTCTGCACCGATGATGAGTATGGAACTATAGATGAGAAGGATACAGAGTATGTAACCGCAAAGTATGAGGCGGTACTCGGACGTATCGATGAGATTGACAAGCTGATCAATGACAATGCTACAGGATGGGATACAAAGCGTATGGGCAAGGTTGATGTAACAGTACTTCGACTTGCTGTTTACGAGATGTGCTTTGATGAGGATATTCCTGCCGGCGTGGCTATTGATGAGGCTGTAGAGATTGCCAAGACATATGGACAGGAATCTTCCGGTGCTTTTGTAAATGCTATTCTTACAAAGATTAAGAAGGCACAGGAAACCGCATAGGCAATTGTTTATTTTAATAGGTTATTGTAATAGTAAGCAGTACCTTAGGGTACTGCTTGTTTGATATATGATTCAGAAAAATGTATATTCGGTTGAACAATTGAATAAATACATTAAAAATATGTTCACACAGGATTATTTGTTGCGTTCTCTTCAGGTTAAGGGAGAGGTCAGTAACTGCAAATATCATCCCACAGGACATATTTATTTTACGTTGAAGGAAGGAACAAGCGCACTTAAGTGTGTGATGTTTGCAGGAAAACGTAGCAGAGGTCTTGGCTTCAAGCTGACTGACGGACAACAGGTTGTTATTACAGGCTGTGTGGATGTATATCTGGATGGTGGACAATATCAGCTTTATGCCGATAAAATTGAATTGGATGGCCTCGGAGCTTTGTATGAAAAATATGAACTTCTGAAGAGAGAACTGGAAGAGGAAGGAATGTTTGCGCCGGAGTATAAGCGTGCACTTCCTAAAAATGCTAGAAGAATAGGTATTGTGACGGCAAGCAGTGGTGCTGCGGTCAGAGATATTATAAATGTAGCAAAGAGGCGTAATCCGTATATAGAATTAGTATTGTATCCCACACCTGTTCAGGGCGCTGAGGCGGCACCGGGAATTGTCAAAGCTATCAAGGCTTTGGACGAGCATGGAGTGGATGTTATTATCGTCGGCCGTGGCGGTGGCTCTATAGAGGATTTATGGGCTTTTAACGAGCGTATTGTTGCTCAGGCTATATTTGACAGCAATACTCCTATTATTTCCGCTGTGGGTCATGAGGTGGATTTTACAATAGCTGATTTTGTGGCGGATAAACGTGCGGCAACTCCTTCAGCTGCGGCAGAAATCGCAGTCAGAGAATTACGTGAAATCGATGATTTGATAAATGATAAGAAAAGGCGTCTTGATGCGGCAATATCTGAACAAATCAGAGTGTCACGTTCTGAGGTTGAATATCGTAGGAGACAACTTGAACTTTTGTCACCTCAGTCAAAGTTAAAGCAGACCAGAGAACGTGTCATCGGTTATGCAGACAGGCTAGACAGACGTTTTGAAAATATATTGTCAAACAGAAAAAACAGACTTGCATTGATTGCCTCAAGATTGGAGGGAGTGTCTCCGTTAAAGAGGCTTGAAAGCGGTTTTGCTTATATTTCGGATGATAAAGGCAAACGTATCAAGAGCGTAAAACAGGTAGTGCCTAATGATAAGATTGACATGACTCTAAGCGATGGTGTGATAGAGGCGTGTGTAACCGGAATTAAGGCAACAGACGCTAAATGCGGAGAATAGTATGGGTAAAAAGACTACTGATAAAAATGAAGTAAATCTTGAAAGCAAACTCGATATGCTGGACGAACTGATTGAGCAGCTTGAGAGCGATGAGATTTCTCTTGATGATGCATTTGAAAAATACAGTGCGGGAATTAAGCTCGTCAAGGAATGCAATGAGTCGATTGACAGAGTGGAGAAAAAGGTTCAGCTGTTGATGGATAACGGCGAAACTGAGGATTTTGAATAATGGATGCAGAAATCTTTAACAAAGTACTTAAAGATAAAGTAGATGAAATAGAGAATATTATCAGCGGATATCTGCCTGCGGAGGAAGGCCCGGCATCACATTTGTATGAAGCCATGAACTATTCTGTTACGGCAGGTGGTAAAAGGCTCAGACCGATGATGGTAATGGAAGCTTATAAAATGTTTGCAGGCGAAGGTTTCCCTATCATTCCCGAGGCTGTAACTGCGGCAATGACTGCAATTGAGTGTATTCATACCTATTCTCTGGTCCATGACGATTTGCCGGCGATGGATAATGATGAATACAGAAGAGGCAGATTGACTACTTGGAAAGTATACGGAGATGCAATGGGCGTGCTCGCCGGAGACGGTCTGTTAAACTATGCATTTGAGATATTGACAAAAGCTATACGCAATGAGTTTGACAAGAAGGATTATCAGACTGCCGAGAGATTGACCAAGGCATCTGAAGTATTGGCTTCAAAGGCAGGTTCTTTCGGAATGATCGGTGGCCAGACTGCTGATCTTGAAGCCGAAGGAAAGGGCTCGGAAGTTAAGCTCGAAGAATTGATTTATATACATGAACATAAAACAGCATGCCTTATTCAGGCTGCGCTTATGATGGGCGCGGTACTGGGAGGTGCGAACGAAGCGCAGCTGAGTGCTATCGAACGCTGCGGTTATAATGTCGGAATCGCGTTTCAGATTCAGGACGATATACTCGATGTCATCGGCAGTACCGAGGAATTGGGTAAAAAAGTCGGCAGTGATGCCGCGAATGATAAAGTGACTTATGTGACTCTTAAAGGACTTGAACAGTCCCAAAAGGATGTGGAAGATTTGAGCAGGGAGGCGGAGTCAATCCTGTCAGAAATCGAAGGAGACCATGAATTTTTGGATATTCTGGTAATGTCACTTGTAACCCGGAGAAAATAGTTATGTATTTAGAGAAAATTGAAAAGGCGGGCGACATAAAGAAGATTAAGCCTGAATATTATGATCAGCTTGCAGCTGAAATCAGAAACTTTTTAATAGAAAAAATTAGTGTGACCGGAGGGCATTTGGCTTCAAATCTCGGAAGTGTGGAATTGACTATGGCACTTCATCTTGAGCTTGATCTCAAAAGTGACAAGATTGTATGGGATGTAGGTCATCAGGCGTACACTCACAAGATTTTGACCGGAAGAAAAAAGGGCTTTGATACCCTCAGACAGCACGGCGGAATGAGCGGTTTCCCTAAGAGAAGAGAAAGCGATTGTGACAGCTTTGATACAGGTCACAGTTCGACCTCGATTTCCGCGGCATTGGGAATGGCCAAGGCACGAGATGTATTGGGTGGAGACAATACGGTTGTAGCTGTAATAGGAGACGGCGCACTTACCGGAGGTATGGCTTTTGAGGCCTTAAACAATGCCGGTAAACTGGAGTCAAATCTTATTATTATTCTCAATGATAACAAGATGTCCATATCGGAAAATGTGGGAGGTATTCCGAAATATCTCACAGAAATTCGTACCTCTGAAGGATATTTGGACCTTAAGGGTGATGTATTTAACAAGATTGCCGGTACCAAGCGCGGTAATACTATTGTTAACTCAATCAGAAGAGCAAAAAACAGTATTAAATCCCTTATGAGCCCCGGTATGCTCTTTGAGGAGATGGGTATTGTATATCTCGGACCTGTAGACGGTCACAATATCATGGAGATGAGAAAGGCTGTAAGAGAGGCCAAGAGACTGAAGCGTGCGGTTATGATTCATGTTGTGACCGAAAAGGGCAGAGGTTATTCTCCGGCTGTAAAGCATCCTGCGAGATTCCATGGTACCGATCCTTTTGAGATTTCTACCGGATTACCTAAGATTTCGTCTAATGTATCGTGGACGGATATCTTTTCTACCGTAATGATTAAACTGGCTAAGCGTGATGAGAGAATCTGCGCGGTTACGGCTGCGATGCCTGACGGAACGGGACTTAAGCGCTTTTCAAATATTTATCCCGAGAGATGCTTTGATGTAGGTATTGCAGAGGAGCATGCGGTAACATTTGCAGCAGGTCTTGCTGTCGGTGGATTGAAACCTGTTGTAGCTATCTATTCGTCGTTCCTTCAGAGGGCATACGATCAGATTATTCATGATGTGTGCATTCAGAATCTACCGGTTGTATTTGCAGTGGATCGTGCCGGACTGGTAGGAAAAGACGGCGAGACTCATCAGGGTGTATTTGATCTGTCGTATCTGTCGTGCATGCCCAATATGGTTGTGTGTGCGCCCAAGAATAAGTGGGAATTCTCAGATATGCTCAAGTATGCTACTGCTGAGAACAGACCGATAGCTGTAAGATACCCCAGAGGTCCGGTATATGAAGGACTTGAGGAATTCAGAGCTGAAGTTGTTACCGGTGTATCCGAATGGATTTATCGTGAAGCCGATATAGCACTGTTTGCTGTCGGAAGTATGGTCAGCACTGCAGAAAAGGTTAGAAATATCTTAAAAAATAAAGGGCTTAATGTAAGCCTTATAAATGCAAGATTTGTAAAGCCGATAGATGAGGAAGCGATATTGGAAGCTTCGAGATCTCATAGCCTGATAGTTACACTTGAAGAAAATGTCAGATCGGGTGGATACGGTGAAAAGGTTCTTGATTTTGTTTCAAGAGAAAATTTGGATGCAAAGTGTATGATTATGAGCCTTCCGGATAAATTCATTGAGCATGGTTCGGTAGATGAACTTTTAAAGATATACGGTTTGGATCCTGAGACGATTGCTTCTAAAATATCAGAGGCAATAATAAAGAAAGACTAATCAGGCAGTAAAGAAAGACTAATTAGGCAGTAAATAGAGACTAATCACGGAGAATATATGAAAGAAAGATTGGATGTACTCCTTGTAAAAGATGGTTATGCACCTTCACGTGAGAAGGCCAAGGCTATTATAATGTCCGGTAATGTATATGTTAACGGTCAGAAGGAAGACAAGGCAGGAACATTTTTTGATGAGTCTAAAATTAAATCGCTGGAAGTAAGAGGGGCGGCTCCAAAGTATGTCAGCAGAGGCGGCCTCAAGCTTGAAAAAGCTATGGAAATATGGGGCTTTTTCCTTGATGAATGTGTATGCATGGATATCGGAGCTTCTACAGGAGGATTTACCGACTGTATGCTGCAAAAGGGAGCTTCAAAGGTATATTCCGTAGATGTCGGTCATGGGCAGCTTGCATGGAAGCTGAGAAATGATTCGAGAGTGGTTGTAATGGAGCAGACCAATTTCAGATTCATGAAGCCCGAAGATATTGAAGACGCTCTGGATTTTGCCAGTGTGGATGTATCCTTTATTTCATTGACCAAGATACTTATTCCCGCAAGAAATCTTTTGAAAAACGGCGGACAGATGGTATGTCTGATTAAGCCTCAGTTTGAGGCAGGCCGTGAAAAGGTAGGTAAGAACGGTGTTGTTCGTGAGCCTGAGACACACAGAGAGGTTATATCTAAGATTGTAACCTATGCGGATATGATTGGTTTTGACGTTAAGGCTATTGATTTTTCACCTATTAAAGGACCTGAGGGTAATATCGAATACCTGATGCATATTATCAAGAGAGATGATATAGCTGAAGATGTTGCGGCGCTTACCGAAGGAGAGGCCGAGGACAAGCTTGATGCTATGCTTGCAGAAGGAAACGGTCTTGCGTTTGAGGATGAATTCAAGAAGCTTATTGACGGTATAGTATCGCAGTCACATGAATTGTGATATACGAGGTGATGGGGAATGAACAAGTTTGTTATCTATACAAATCCATATAAAGATATAGATGAATTGGTAACTGATAGGGTAAAAAACTATCTTGTTCAACAGGGGGCTTCTGTCTGTGAAAAGGATCATGCGGATGCTATGACTCTCGTGCTCGGAGGCGACGGAACAATGCTTCAGGCGATTCGCGAATTGCCCGGTGATGGACCGTTTATCGGAGTAAACTTAGGTAATTTGGGATTCCTGACAGAGATTGAACGTGACAATATTGAGGCATCTCTTGACAGAATCATGGCTGATGATTTTGTCCTTGAAAAGAGAATGCTTTTGGAAGGCAAGGTCAACAGTTCAGATAGCACTGTACAGGGCGAGAAGACTATTTGGGCGCTCAACGATGTAGTATTGACTCGTTGCGGCAGCCTAAAGATATTAAGATTTGAAATATATGTAAACGGTAGATTATTGCATGAATACCTGGCAGACGGTATGATTGTATCTACACCCACGGGGTCTACCGGTTACAATCTATCTGCGGGCGGACCGTTGGCAAGTCCCGCATCTGAGGTTATTTTACTCACACCTATATGTCCTCATTCATTAAATCAAAGAAGTATTGTATTGTCCGGAGAAGACACTATTGAGATTAAAATTCCTCTTTCAAAGGACAATCATATTCAGGAGATGGAAGTAAGCTTTGACGGAAGCAACAGACAGCTTGTGCATACCGGTGACAGCATTGTTGTCGGTAAATCAAACAGATATATCAATATCGCACGACTGGGTAAGGATAGTTTTCTGGATGTTCTTAACAGAAAGATGAGTGAGAAGTAATGAAGACAGTCAGACAAAAAAAGATTCTCGAATTGATAGAAAAAAACAATATAGGTACACAGGAAGAACTGGCAAGTCTGTTGTGCAGCAGCGGCTTTGACGTTACTCAGGCGACTGTATCAAGAGATATCAGAGAGCTTGGACTTTCGAAGGTGCCGGGTCCGGGAGGAATACCGCATTATATACTTATCACACGCAGCCAGAGTGATATGGGTGATAAGTATATTCGTGTGCTTAAAGATGGTTTCGTAAGCATGGATATGGCACAGAATATCCTTGTTATCAAGACTGTGTCAGGTATGGCTATGGCTGTTGCGGCGGCTGTCGATGCGCTTCATTTTACAGAAGTTGTAGGATGTATAGCGGGTGATGATACGATTTTTGTGGCTGTAAAAACCGTATCGGAAACCAGAGTATTAATGGATAAACTCAGAGGTATGTTAAGTCTTTGAAAATAAATGCAGATATTGGTTTCACATGACCGTATCTTCTCCGGGAAAGCGGAGAACAGAGAGCATTATCGAAGGGCAGATATAAAGGTGCTCTCTACGAAGAAGGCATAGAAGGAGATACTATGTTACAAAGTATTCATGTGAAAAATTTAGCTCTTATAGAAGAGTCCGAGGTTGAATTCGGAGACGGCTTCAATATTATCACCGGAGAAACCGGTGCCGGTAAGTCACTTCTGATTGGCTCGGTAAATTTGGCTTTGGGCGGTAAATTCGAACCTTCATCGCTTAGAAAAGGTGCGGATAACGGTTTGGTAGAGCTTGTCTTCTACAGTGAGGACGAACGTGTTGCGGATAAGCTTAAAAGTATGGACATTCCTATGGAGGATGGTCAGATTATACTGACCAGAAAACTCACATCAGGTAAAAGCTCATGTCGTATTAATGGAGAGACCGTGACCGTTAAGCAGGTACAGGAATTGGCTGAGGAACTGATTGATATTCATGGTCAGCATGAACATCAGTCATTACTTAAAAAGTCAAAGCATCTTGAAATCCTGGATGCGTACGGAGATGAGAAGACAGCTCCTGTACTAAAGGAAATCAAAGCAGTATATGAAGAATGGAAGGCTGCAAAGCAGGCACTCGAAGATAACGATAAGGACAGAAGCGGTATCGAAAGAGAAAAATCATTGCTGGAGTTTGAATGCAATGAGATTGAAGCTGCGGGATTGACTGCCGGTGAAGATGTGTTGCTTGAACAGCGTTATCGTATTATGTCGAATTCCAAGAAGATTCTTGAAGCTCTTGGTGAGACTTATGCGTGTACTTCATCTGACTCGGATATGGGCAGCGCTGCATCGGTGGGACAGGCACTTAGGAGCCTTTCTTCAGTTGTAAGCTATGATGAGAGGCTGAACGGACTGGAAGCTCAGCTTAGCGATATTGAAGCATTAATAAATGATTTTAATAGGGAATTGTCTTCTTATCTGTCTGATTATGAGTTTGAGGACAGTGAGTTCGCAGAAGTTACAGAAAGACTTGACCTCTTAAATGAACTTAAAAGAAAGTACGGCAGAACTATAGATGAGGTCCTTGATTATCTTAAGGACAGCCGTGAGAAGCTTCTTAAGTACGAGGACTTTGATGCTTATATTGCGGGACTTAAGGCTAAGGAAAACGAATGCTACAAAAAGCTTTCGGAATTGTGTGAAAAGCTGAGTGGTATAAGAAAGAAGCTGGCAAAAGAACTTGAAGAAAAGCTTAAAGCTGCACTGGTTAATCTGAATTTCCTGACAGTGGAGTTTAGCATTGATATCAGAAATAATGATAAGCCCGGTGTTAAGGGTGCCGATGATATAGAGTTTTTGATTTCGACCAATCCCGGTGAAGCATTAAAGCCTCTCGGTGCGGTTGCATCAGGCGGTGAATTATCTAGAATTATGCTGGCAATCAAGACGGTTTTGGCCAGAAAAGATCATATCGATACACTGATATTTGATGAGATTGATTCCGGAATCAGCGGAAGAACTGCATGGAAGGTTTCTGAACAGCTCGGACTCCTCGGCAAGGAGCATCAGGTTTTGTGTATCACACATTTACCGCAGATAGCCGCAATGTCGGATGTGCATTTCGTCATTGAAAAGAGTGCGGGTGAAGACAGCACCAGGACTGTTATCAAAAGGATTGACGGAGATGAGAGCGTATCGGAACTTGCAAGACTTTTGGGCAGCGACGAAGAGTCTGAGGCGGCAATTACCAATGCAAGAGATATGAAGCAAAGAGCTGCTGATTTTAAGGCAGAAAACCAATAAAATACCATTAGAACATCAATAGAATATGAGTGATAGATGAGCCATAGTGACGTGGATTTATGCAAAATGAACCGTTATTATGGCTCGTTTTATGTAAAACTGACAAAACTATCGGAAATGCTTAGATTACTTTGTTTGATTTGAAAGTTCATAGCATATTCGAATTGTGATATAATCGCGTATTGTTGGATTAATATAAGTATTATTTGGCAGCTCCCACAGGGAGCTTTTATTAAGACATTTGATAAGTGTTTTATAGAGAGTTAATAAGAGGTTTAAGATGAGACAGAAGAGAGAAGACGTAAGAAACGTAGCTATCATCGCACACGTTGACCATGGTAAGACTACCTTGGTTGATGAATTGCTCAAGCAGTCAGGTGTATTCAGAGAGAATCAGGAAGTAGCTGAGCGTGTTATGGACTCTAACGATATCGAGAGAGAAAGAGGAATTACCATCCTTTCCAAGAACACTGCAGTTATGTACAAGAACACCAAGATTAACATCATTGATACTCCCGGCCACGCTGATTTCGGTGGTGAGGTTGAGCGTGTACTTAAGATGGTTAACGGTGTTGTTCTCGTAGTAGATGCATTCGAGGGTGCTATGCCTCAGACCAAGTTCGTTCTTCGAAAGGCACTTGAACTTAAGCTTCCCGTAATCGTATGTATTAACAAAATCGACAGACCCGAAGCAAGACCCGATGAGGTTGTTGATGAAGTTCTCGAGCTTTTCCTTGAGCTTGATGCAGATGATGCACAGCTTGACTGTCCTTTCGTATTTGCATCTGCAAAGGCAGGTATCGCTTCACTTGATTCATCAGAGCAGGGTACCAGCATGGAGCCTCTTTTCGAGACTATCATTGATTATATTCCCGCACCTGAAGGAGATCCCGAGGCAGGTACTCAGGTTCTTATTTCTACCATCGATTACAACGAATATGTTGGCCGTATCGGTGTAGGTAAGGTTGATAACGGTACCGTAAAGGTTAACCAGGAAGTTGTTATCTGTAACCATCATGATCCCGAGAGAAAGATGAAGGTTAAGGTATCAAAGCTTTATGAGTATGACGGACTTGCCAAGGTAGAAGTAACTGAGGCAGGTATTGGTTCAATCGTAGCAATTTCAGGTATTTCAGATCTTAAGATTGGTGATACACTTTGTTCACCCGATGCAGTAGATCCCATACCTTTCCAGAAGATTTCAGAGCCTACCATTTCAATGGACTTTATGGTAAACGATTCACCTCTCGCAGGACTTGAGGGTAAGTTCGTAACTTCGCGTCATATCCGTGAGAGACTTCTCAGAGAGCTCAATACCGACGTATCACTTCGTGTAGAAGAGACTGAGGATACCGATAGATTTAAGGTTTCTGGACGTGGTGAGCTTCACCTTTCAGTACTTATCGAGAATATGCGCCGTGAAGGTTTTGAGTTCGCTGTTTCTAAGGCAGAGGTTCTCTACAAGACCGATGAAAACGGCAAGAAGCTTGAGCCTATGGAGCTTGCTTATATCGATGTTCCCAACGAGTTTACCGGTGCTGTTATAGAAAAGCTCGGAACACGTAAGGGTGAGATGAGAAATATGGGCGCGATTTCAGGCGGTACATATACCAGACTTGAGTTCTCGATCCCTTCAAGAGGTCTTATCGGATACCGCGGTGATTTCATGACTGATACCAAGGGTAACGGTATTCTTAACACTGTATTTGACGGATATGCACCTTATAAGGGAGATATCTCTTACAGAAAACAGGGTTCACTTATCGCATTTGAGAACGGTGAAGCTATTACCTACGGTCTTTTCAATGCACAGGAAAGAGGAACACTTTTCATCGGTGCCGGTGAGAAGGTATACGGAGGAATGGTTGTAGGTCAGACCGGTAAGCAGGAAGATATTGAAGTAAATGTCTGCAAGAAAAAGCAGCTTACCAATACCAGATCTTCAAGCGCTGATGAGGCACTCAGACTTACCCCTCCCAAGATTATGAGCCTTGAACAGGCATTGGATTTCATCGAGACAGATGAGCTCCTTGAGATTACTCCTACCAAGCTCAGAATCAGAAAGAAGATTCTTGATCCCAGACTCCGCAAGAGAGCAGGATTTGCAAATAATCAGTAATTGATATTGAATTAAACTATAAGTGTAAAATATTGTTATATATTATGTTGACAATACATAACAATCAGCATATAGTTAACATAGTTAGATAGAGGTTGCGTTGTTTATCAGTAATCGTTCGGATGTTGCAGAACAGTTGATGACGATGAAAGGGAATGACGCCGAAGGGATAGAACGACTGCGGTTTTATTACCTGGGCATGCGATTAAGAGTCGTATGACTGTCACTTCGAAGGAAGTGGGGCGCTATCATTTGGATCAGTTTATTGGTCGGCGCTCATTTTGTGAGCGCCGTTTTTTATTTAACCGAATTCCGAATGATTAATACTTATTATTTATTTTTAGGAGGTTTTTTGTATGTCTATTTTTACAGGTTCAGGTGTTGCTATTATCACTCCCATGAAGGCAAACGGGGAGATCGATTATCCCGCATTTGATAAGATTATTGAGCAGCAGATTGCAGGTGGTACCGATGCTATTATCGTATGCGGTACTACAGGTGAGGCCAGCACTCAGAGCCACGAGGAGCATCTTGCAACCGTTAAGCATTGTATCGAGGTAGTTAACCACAGAGTACCCGTTATCGCAGGTACCGGTTCAAACAGCACTGAGACAGCTATATATCTTTCTAAGGAAGCTGAAAAGTACGGTGCAGACGGTGTACTTCTTGTAAGCCCTTATTACAACAAGGCTACTCAGAATGGTCTCTATATGCACTTCAAGACCACTGCAGATGCAATCAATATTCCTGTAATCCTTTATAACGTACCCGGACGTACCGGATGCAATATTCTTCCCGCTACTGTAGTAAGACTTGCAAAGGATTGCAAGAACATCGTAGCTATCAAGGAAGCTTCAGGTAACATCAACCAGATTGCACAGCTTGCAGCTCTTGCAAACGGATGCATCGATATTTATTCAGGTAACGACGATCATATCGTTCCCATCCTTTCACTTGGTGGTAAGGGAGTTATATCTGTACTTGCAAACGTTGCTCCCAAGCAGACTCATGATATCTGCCAGCTTTTCTTTGACGGCAAGGTTAAGGAGGCTTGTGCTGAGCAGCTTCGTGCAGAGGATCTTGTAGCAGCTCTTTTCTGTGAGGTTAATCCTATTCCCGTTAAGAAGGCTATGGAGCTTATGGGTATGTGCGAGAACGGTATCAGACTTCCTCTTACTGAGATGGAGCCTGCCAACGTTGAGAAGCTCAAGAAGGCTATGCAGGAGTATGGTATTCTTTAATTAATGA
>JAKSRV010000149.1 GCA_024403435.1 Lachnospiraceae bacterium | reverse complement strand
AAATCCATAAGAAGCAGCAATGTGGATGTGGTAAATACGGAGGATGAAAAAATGAGTGGATACAATACAGCGAACGGATACATGGGTAAGACTGAGAACGGTTATATGCTTTTTTCCAGTGAGGCGGATTACATCGAATACATGGAAGCATAAAATCCGAGAAAAAATCAAAAAATTATACTAAGAGTATAATGACAGACATAAGAAACCGTGCTATCATTCGGTATAGTTATTAAAAAGCGGGTGGCAAATGCCACAGCAGAAAGGAAAAGACATGTTTATAGCAATAGTCAATGTAAAACTAAATCTTGAACAGGAATACGTATCTATCGTCAGAGATAGACGCGATTATCGTTCGTGCAAAAATAGTTTACAGAGTACTAAGCCAAGCATATCTTCTAGGAGTAGAGTTAGTTAGTTTCAAAAGAGGTATTACATATACCCGACTATCTGACATGTTCCTTTTCAGATAGTCATAGATTTAATAAATCAATGATGAAGGTTCAACCGCTTATCTTAGTATTTAGGGTAAGCGGTTTTTATTTTGTGATTTTTAGAGTGATATACGGTTTTAGGCTTCGGAACAGACGACGGTTCACCGAAAGCGGATTTGGAGGATAATATGTTTACTATACCAACCATAGATATGATAGCAACAGGAAAAAACATTACTATGTTACGTAAGCAAGCAGGAATGTCGGTTAAGGACATTCAGGATATATTTGGATTTGCAACACCACAGGCAATTTACAAGTGGCAGCACGGAACAGCGATACCGACGATTGATAACCTGGTAATACTTGCGTGCGTTCTGCACGTTACTATTGATGAATTGATAGTTGTAGCAGGCAGTGCAGGAACCGCATGTGTATCAAGTGTTGCAGGTGTTACAAATGCTCAGATCAGTGCGTAATACATGACCCCGATTGATTATTCAGTCGGGGTTATTTTTTTATTGGAATAAACATAGAAATTGTGTGATATTTTTGTGTTATCGCTTACATTGTTTTGTTCGTGGGAGACATATATAATTTATATTTGGATGGGAATTTGTAAACAAAAATAACGGTATAAAGCAAAGGAATAACGCTAAATGGAATGTATAAACATTGATGAAAAATGGACCCTGAGAAAGGGCTTTATCGATAATATAGGTGATCTTGAATCAACCCCGGGAGTGGAGGTGAACTTGCCGCATGATGCAATGATTGGCACTGCAGTAACACCTGATGCTCCGGGACGTTATGATTCGGGATATTTTGCGGGTGATTGCGGCAATTATACCAAGTATGTGATGATACCCGAGGCATGGAAAGATCAGAGCATAGGACTTAAATTTGATGGGGCAATGATGCATATAAATGTATCGGTAAACGGTGCAAAAGTAGCTTCTCATCATTATGGTTATTCATGTTTTTATGTTGATATCACCAACTATGTGACATTGGGCGAGGAGAACAGAATCACGGTTGATTACAATACGGGAATACAACCCAGTGCACGCTGGTATACCGGTGCCGGTTTGTACAGAAGCGTGAGTCTGTGCCATGGTCCCAAGGTGCATATCACCAATGATGGTATCTATGTATATACAAAAGAAGTGGCTGATGGAGTAGCCTTCCTCGAGGCGCAGGTAGAAATCTGTAATGAGACAACATCCAATCGTTTGGTAGAAGTTCAGCTCCTAATATATCCCGAGGAAAGTGTTGGCGGAAATATGAGTGGTGAGGGTGTGTATGATGCACCGGTAGCTTCTGCCAAAAGAGTGGCACAGGTAAATGCTAATTCATCAGAAGTGATTAGGCAGACTATACACCTTAATAATCCTAAGTTGTGGGATGCAGAGAACCCGAACCTTTACAGGGTAGTAGCAATAGCTACCGATATCGGTGAATATCGTACTCGTTTTATTAAGAACGAAGCGATAGATGAGCAGCATGATTCTATGGTGGCAGATGCAGAAGCTGTTTTGTTCGGTGTGCGCACGATTACGGTAGATTCTGTGCGAGGTCTTAGGGTAAACGGAAAAACGGTAAAGCTCAAGGGCGGATGCGTTCATCACGACAATGGGTTGATAGGTGCAGCATCCTTGTATGAAAGCGAAGCACGAAGAGTGCGTAAGCTCAAGGAGGTTGGCTTTAATGCAATTCGTACCACTCACAATCCACCTTCGGCAGCTTTGATAGAGGCTTGTGACAGATTAGGTATGTATGTCATGGACGAGGCCTTTGATGCTTGGGGAATAGCCAAGAGAATAGGTGATTACAGCAATTATTTTGAATATGAGTGGGAAAATGATCTGGCGGCATACGTTAAGCGCGACAGAGTACATCCGTCTGTAATCATATGGTCAATCGGCAATGAAATTCCTGAGCGCGGTGGACTGAATAACGGTTATTACATGGCTACTAGACTGGCTGAAAAGGTACGTTCTTTGGATGCCACAAGACCGGTAAGTAACGGAATATGCTCATATTGGGGCGGACTGGATGATTACCTGGCAAAAGGTCAGGATCATTCACAGAATGCCAATGAGGATGCGAGTACACAGGCGTGGGAAAGACGTAGCGAGCCGTTTACCAATGGCTTGGATATAGTGGGATATAATTACCTGGAAGAGCATTACGAGAAGGATCACGAGATGTATCCGGAGAGAGTTATACTCGGCTCCGAGAACTTCCCGAAGGAAATCGGATTTAGATGGCCGGTTGTTGAGGCTGCTCCATATATAATAGGTGATTTTACCTGGACTGCATGGGATTATATCGGTGAGGCCGGAATAGGAAAGACTCTTTATCTTGACGAAGGAGATCCGACGCTTAAGATGGGACCTTGGGGCGTAATGCCTCCGTTTACTTCTGTTTTCCCTTGGCGTACTGCTAACGATGCGGATTATGATATTACAGGCAGATTGTTGCCGCAGGGAGAATATCGAAGCATAGTATGGGGAAGCAAGGATACACATGTCTATTCGGTACATCCCGATACGTATGGAAAAGTAGAACTTGTAGGAATGTGGGGATTCCCTTACGTAGTGAAAAACTGGAACTATGCAGGCTATGAGGGAAAGCCTATTGAGGTTGTAGTATTCTCTGCTGCGGATGAGGTTGAACTCATTATCAACGGCAAAGTTATCGATAGAAAGCCTGTAAACCAAGAGAGACCTGTTAATTACGGTGATACAATGGTTAATTCCGTAAAGTTTACTACCGTGTATACTCCGGGTACCGTACAGGCTGTAAGCTACAAGGATGGAGTAAAGGTGAGCCGTGATATATTGTCGACTACCAAGGCGGCTGCAAAAATAGTTCTCGTACCTGAAAAGACAGAGCTTAAAGCCGACGGACATGATGTGGCCTACGTAAACATAGATGTGTTGGATGAGGATGGAAATGTAGTGCCGGATGCAGCTGTGGAACTGACAGCAAAAGTGGAAGGCAGCGGATATCTTGCAGGCTTTGGCACAGGTAATCCTGTTACCGATGAGGATTATACCAATGCTGAGACCGTGAGCTACAGAGGACATGCAACTGCAATCATTCGCTCATGCAATGCAGAGGGCGGTATTACAATCAGCATATCGTCAGAATTTGGAACTGTATCGCAGGTAATCGATGTTGTCAGCAAATAGTGGCAAGACAGTGATTGGTATGTGGGATAAAATGAACTAAACAAACACATAAAAAGATATATAAATAAACA
>JAKSRV010000148.1 GCA_024403435.1 Lachnospiraceae bacterium | reverse complement strand
AAAAAAGAATCTCCATAAAATTATGGAGATTCTTTTTTGTTTTGCTTAAGGATATTATTTTTATAATCTAATATAATTTATCAGCCGTTGATTTTTGCCTTATCATCGCTGGCATAAAGCGCCTTCAAAATAATAGGTGTACTGATACTTGATACTATAATCAAAAGAATAACAGCGGTGAAATATACAGGCTCAACCATCTTAACTGCGAGACCCTTCTGCGCAACGATAAGTGCAACCTCACCACGTGTCATCATGCCGACACCAATCTTTAGTGAATCCTTCCACTTAAACTTAAGTGCTCTTGATAAAAGTCCACATCCGATAACTTTACAAGCTAATGCAACAACTACAAATCCTACACTGAAAAGAAGGATTTCTACATTAAGATCACTGATATCTGTCTTAAGACCGATTGATGCAAAGAAAATCGGACCAAATAACATATATGAATTTGTATCCATCTTTTCCGCAATATATTCAGAATCCTTGAGCGAACAAAGAATAATTCCTGCAACATAAGCACCTGTAATATCAGCAATTCCGAATATGGTTTCTGCAGCCCATGCAAATACGAAGCAGAGAGCAAGTCCCAAAATAGGAATTCTTCTGGTGTGAGGGAATTTGAAGTCCGCAAGCTTAAAGAGCTTGTATATACCGAATCCAAGTCCTGCAGCAATTGCGAAGAACAGTACAGTCATAATAATAACTTTTACAAAAGGATTCATAGGATAGATGCTATCCAGCACCTTCATAAGTAATACATCTTCACTTCCCGAATCAGGATTCTTGAGACCGATTACGAAGGTAAGTACAATAATACCGATTACATCATCAATAATCGCGGCACTCAGTATCGTCTGACCGATTTCGCCTTTTAGCTTACCCATCTCCTTAAGAGATTGAACGGTAATACTTACACTGGTCGCGGTCATTATTACACCGATAAAAATTGCTGAGAAAAACGTATCATCACCCCATACAGGAGGAATATGATAAAAGCTGCTGTACAAGATAGTTCCGCCGATAAGTGGAACAAATACACCTGCACATGCTATAGCCAATGCCTTAGGACCTGTTTTTATTAAATCCTTAAGATTGGTCTCCAATCCGGCTGAGAACATTAACAGCAATACACCAATCTCTGCCATCTGACTGAGAAAATCGGTAAGATTTACAATTTTAAGTACGCTGGGTCCTATAAGCAAACCGGCGATAATCTCACCAACTACCTGAGGTGCCTTGAGTTTTCTGGCTATTAATCCAAATAATTTTGCGAAAACGATAATGACAGCTAAATCCTTAAAGACTTCAAACGCTTCCATTTTTACTCATCTCCATTCAAAATAGTAAAATGCGACAATGCCTATATTAACATTTTTATCTTTTTTTTCAATGATAAAATAGGACAGTATTTTTGATTTTTTTTACTATCTTTGTGTCAATATGCAAAAAAGCCATAAAAATACCTCCATCTGCGGATTATTCCGAAAATGGAGGTAATGTTTTTATAGATATTATCTTGAACAACTATTAAGTGTTCTCTTTTGGAAATTAACCTTTTGATAATTAATCCTTGTAAAACTAATAATTATTCCTCAGTGGTATCTTCCTCTGAATCATCGTGGAAAATCTTTGACTCCTCATCATCCTCTTCATCTGCAAGGCTGATATCTGATTCATCCTTTGTCTCTTCTACGATATTCTCCTCTGCTTCCTCGATATTATCGAATTCCTGCTCACCGTTGGAAATTCTGTCTCTTACCTTGGCCGCACGAGCGATAGTTACACCTTCAGAGAGATTCATAAGCTTAACACCTGAAGTGATACGGCTGAAGGTATTAATATCAGATACATTAATTCTGATCATGATTCCCTCAGTAGTCATCATGATGATTTCTTCAGTACCGTCAACTGCCTTTACGCAGATTACATCACCGGTCTTTTCAATAATCTTGTAACACTTAAGACCCTTACCGCCTCTCTTCTGAACGGTAAATTCAGTCATATCGGTACGCTTACCGTAACCCTTTTCAGAGATAAAGAGAAGCTCTGTACCCTGACTCATCTTCTGCATTCCGATTATTTCATCACCATCATTGAGGTTCATACCGATTACACCCATTGAAGATCTACCGGTACGACGTACATCTGTCTCCTTGAAACGGATGCACATACCCTGCTTGGTTACGAGGAAAATCTCGCTGTCTGCATCAGTGGTCTTAACTTCTATAAGCTCATCATCCTCGCGGATATTGATAGCAATAAGTCCGTTCTTTCTTACATGAGCAAACTCTGAGAGCAGAGTCTTCTTTACAATACCCTTCTTGGTAACCATGAAGAGGTTCTTAATATCATGATATTCCTGAACAGGAATCATTGCCGTAATCTTCTCACCGGGAGCCAACTGAAGAAGGTTAACGATAGCCATTCCTCTTGAAGTTCTGCTTCCCTCGGGAATCTCATACGCCTTGAGTCTGTATACACGTCCGAGACTGGTGAAGAAATTGAGATAATGATGAGTAGTAGTCATCAACAGATCTTCGATATAATCATCCTCGATGGTCTGCATTCCCTTTATGCCCTTACCGCCTCTATGCTGTGCCTTGAAGTTATCGGGAGACATTCTCTTGATATATCCGAGTCGGGTCATAGCGATAACTACATTTTCACGGGGAATCATATCCTCATCAGCGATATCATAATCGTCAAATCCAATCTGAGTACGACGATCATCACCGTACTTAGCACAGATTTCCATTATTTCATCCTTAATAACTCCGAGCAAAAGCTTTTCATCAGCAAGAATAGACTTTAAGTAAGCGATTCTTGCCTGGAGTTCTTCATGCTCAGCCTGAAGCTTCTCTCTTTCCAAACCGGTCAGAGCTCTCAGACGCATATCTACGATAGCCTGAGCCTGTACATCATCAAGATCGAAACGAGCCATCAATCTTTCTTTTGCTTCCTGAGTATTCTGGCTGCTTCTGATGATTGAGATTACTTCATCAATAAAATCAAGTGCTTTGAGCAGACCCTGTAAAATATGGTCTCTCTCCTCAGCCTTGTTTAAATCGTACTTTGTACGTCTGGTAACTACTTCCTTCTGATGCTCGAGATAATACTTAAGCATTTCAAGGATATTCATAACCTTGGGCTGATTATGATCAAGAGCGAGCATAATAACGCCAAAGGTATCCTGCATCTGTGTATGCTTATAAAGCTGATTAAGGATTACATTTGCATTGGCATCACGTCTTACTTCGATTACAAGTCTCACACCTTCACGGTTAGACTCATCACGAATACCGGTAATACCATCAATCTTTTTAAGCTTTACAAGCTCTGCAATCTTCTGCTGAAGATTTGCCTTATTTACCATATAAGGAAGCTCTGTAGCTACAATCTGAGTCTTACCGTTGGGAAGAGTTTCAATCTCAGTTAATGCTCTGACACGGATTTTACCTCTACCTGTTCTGTATGCTTCCTCAATTCCTCTGGTTCCGAGAATAATACCGCCGGTAGGGAAATCAGGACCTTTAATAATGTCCATAATCTCTTCAATCTCGGCTTCTCTGTTTTCCTCTACGAATACATCAATGATTTTTACTACTGCATTGATAATCTCTCTGAGATTATGAGGAGGAATATTTGATGCCATACCTACCGCAATACCGGTTGTACCGTTTACGAGAAGGTTGGGATAACGGCTGGGAAGTACTACAGGCTCACTCTCGGTTCCGTCGAAATTATCTACAAAATCAACAGTATCCTTATTGATATCTGCAAGCAACTCCATACTGATTTTTGAAAGACGTGCCTCGGTGTATCGCATCGCAGCGGCACCATCACCGTCCATCGAACCGAAGTTACCGTGTCCGTCAACAAGAGGATATCTCATTGACCAGTCCTGAGCCATATTTACCAATGCACCGTAGATAGAGCTGTCGCCGTGAGGGTGATATTTACCCATTGTATCACCGACGATACG
>JAKSRV010000147.1 GCA_024403435.1 Lachnospiraceae bacterium | reverse complement strand
ATGCGAATTGCTTCATTAATTTCAGGAAGCTTGCCCTCATCGAAACGGATATCAAGAACCGCACCGATGATCTGGGTTACTTTTCCTTTATTTTCTGCCATTTATATACCTCTTTCCGCCGCCAAATGCGGCTGCCACATGGCTGCTGATTAACTGATAGCTTCAGCGCCCGCGATAATTTCAGTAAGCTCCTGAGTAATAGATCCCTGACGGGCTCTGTTGTACTGAAGAGACAGCTTGTCGATCATTTCCTCTGCGTTGCTGGTTGCGTTGTCCATCGCCTGCATACGGGCTCCGTTTTCACTGGCAACCGCCTCCATCAGACCACCGTAAATAAGGCTGCTGATGTACTTGGGAATAATCATGTCCAATGCTTCAATATCCTCAGGTTCAAAATTCATTACCGCCTGAGCCTCACTCTCTGCCTCGGGTTCGATTTCAACGGGAAGCAGCTTCATAAGTCTGGGCTCATGGCTGACTGTATTTTTGAAGAAGGTATAGGCAAGATAAATTTCACCAATCTCTCCTGCCTCGTAGGATTCAAGAAGTCTTGTCGCAAGTGCACTTGCCTCCGAATATGACGGAAGCTCGATTACATCGGGCAAATCCTCCTTGATGGTGTATCCGTATCTGGAAAGGGCATCGCGGCCCTTATTACCTATTGCATAGATATCCAGATCTTCCTTCTTAAAATCATCGTTTCTGGTAACCAGCTTCACCACATTGGAATTATATCCGCCGGCCAAACCTCTGTTGGAGGTTATAACGACCACAGCCTTTCTCGGGCTATCAGCCTTCGTAAGGTATCTGTGCTCTATATGTCCCACACGAGCAAGAATGCTGTTAACGGTGCGGTACATACTGTCAAAATAATTCTGGGACTTCTCTGCATTTGCTCTTGCTCTCTGAAGCTTAACGGTAGATACCAGCTTCATCGCTTTGGTGATCTGCTGAGTTCCCTGAATACTTGACTTGCGGCGTTTAATGTCACGCATTGATGCCATAGTCAATTACCTCATAAATATTGCGACATACGAATATGCCATAATTTTAAAGTAATCCGACTCGCTTATTTAAGGAAATCTGCCTTAAACTCTGCGATAGCCTTCTGAAGCTTTGCATCGTTATCATCAGAGATAACCTGCTCGGTAGCAATAGCTACAGGAAGCTCGGGATACTTAGTATTCAGGAACTCAAAGAATTCCTTCTCAAAGCGGGTGATATCAGCAACAGGAACATCCAGAAGGAATTTCTTAGTTACTGCGTAAATGATAATAACCTGATACTCAACCGGCATGGGAGCGTACTGAGGCTGCTTGAGAACCTCCTTGATACGTTCGCCCTGTGCAAGCTTTTCCTTGGTATCATCATCAAGCTCTGATCCAAACTGTGCGAATGATGCAAGCTCACGGTACTGAGCAAGCTCGGTACGAATGGGAGCTGCAATCTTCTTCATAGCCTTAATCTGTGCGGCACCACCTACACGTGATACGGAAAGACCTGCGTTAACCGCCGGTCTGAAACCTGAGTTGAACATCTCGGTCTCAAGATAAATCTGTCCGTCAGTGATTGAGATAACGTTGGTAGGAATGTATGCAGATACATCGCCTGCCTGAGTCTCAATGATAGGAAGTGCGGTGAGTGATCCTCCGCCGTATTCATCGCTCATACGAGCAGCTCTCTCAAGAAGTCTTGAGTGAAGATAGAATACGTCTCCGGGATATGCCTCACGTCCCGGGGGACGACGAAGAAGCAAAGAGAGTGTACGGTATGCGGTAGCATGCTTACTCAAGTCATCATAAACTACGAGTACGTCCTCTCCGTTTTCCATCCATTCCTCTCCGATTGCGCATCCTGCGTAAGGAGAGATGTACTGAAGGGGTGCAAGATCACTTGCGGTAGATGCAACGATTGTTGTATACGCAAGCGCTCCGAACTCTTCAAGAGTCTTAACTATATTGGCAATGGTAGAAGCCTTCTGACCGATTGCAACATAGATACATTTTACGTTCTGACCCTTCTGATTAATGATAGTGTCAAGTGCAATAGCAGTCTTACCGGTCTGACGGTCACCGATGATAAGCTCACGCTGACCTCTTCCGATAGGTACCATTGAGTCGATTGCCTTGATACCAGTCTGAAGCGGGGTATCTACACTCTTACGGGTAATAACACCGCTTGCAACTCTTTCAATTTTACGATATTTGGTCGTCTGAATGGGTCCCTTGCCATCGATGGGCTGGCCCAGTGCATTTACTACTCTTCCGAGAAGAGCATCACCTACGGGTACCTCAACTACACGTCCGGTGGTCTTAACGATATCACCTTCGTTAATGTTCTTTGAGTTACCAAGCAGAACGACACCTACATTATCTTCCTCAAGGTTGAGAACCATTCCGTAGATATCATGGGGGAACTCAAGAAGCTCACCCTGCATCGCGCTCTCGAGACCGTGAACACGAGCGATACCGTCAGCCACCTGAATAACTGTACCGACATCGGCAACTTCAAGTGTAGCGGAATACCTTTTGATCTGTTCCTTGATTACAGAACTGATTTCTTCAGGTTTTAAATTCATTGAAGTGTAACCTTTCTTCCGGTCGGGTTAACCCAACTGGATCTGTAATAATTCCTTAGTCAAATCATCCAATCTGTTTCGAATAGAAGAATCAACATAACGGTCTCCGATCTGTATAATCATTCCGCCGATAAGTGACTTATCGATAGCGTAATTCATTTCAACAGTCTTATAATCCGTTGTCTCAAGGATTCTTGCGACGATATTGGATTTTTCCTTGTCGTCCAGTTCAAGAGGAGTTGTAACATATACAACACCGATTCCCTGTGATTCCTTTACCTTGTCGATATAGTACTGAAATACCGAATCAATTTCCTTGAATCTCTCATTCTCTACTATGATGCGGATAAGTCCGGTAAGCTGATCGCTTGCCTTGCCCTTAAACACATTATCGACAACCTGCAGTTTTTCCTGCTTGGCAATACCGGGATGAAGCATAAGCTTTGTAAATTCCGGATTGCTCTTTATTATTTCGCGCACAGACTGAATTTCCTCAAGCATCGATGATGCTATATCTTCCTCATATGCGAGTTCAACAAGTGCCTCGCCATAAGTTTGGGAAACTAACTTTGCCATGTGCTTTTACCCATTTCCTTAAGCGTTTCTTCTACCAGCTTATCCTGCACAGTAGTATCAATCTGTGCATATACAACCTTCTCGGCAATAAGTGATGCAAGAACAACCATTTCCTTCTTAACATCATCCATAGCCTTCTGCTTTTCAAGTTCTGCTTCATTACGGGCATGAGCAAGGATTCGTGCAGCTTCTTCCTTAGCCTCTGCAACAATCTGTGACTCATTTGCGAGCGCACGCTTGCGGGCATCCGAAAGAATTTCTTCAGCTTCCTTGTCAATATTTTCCAGCTTTGCCTGGTATTCAGACTTGAGGTCATCTGCCTCTGCCTTGGTGGCATGAGCATCTGCTATCTCATCATGAATTTTCTTCTTACGGTCATTGAGCATTTTGCGGACCGGGTTGAAGAGCAACAAACTGAAAGCAAGAAACAGAACGAAGATTGCGATGATAGACAAAACAGAGTCTGCTACAAGCTGAAAATCAAGATTGAACATTCTTGTCATCTCTGAACCAGCTTCTGTTAAAAGTATCATTCGTTTCCTCCTTTCTTCGTTACATAGGCGAATGCGGTATTATTCCGCACCTCGCAGCCTTATTTATTGAGTAAAGGCTTAACGAAGAGCAGGAGCATTGCGATAAGCAAACCATAAAGACCTGTAGTCTCGGCAACTGCCTGTCCAAGAAGCATGGTAGAGGTAACATCACCCTTTGCACCGGGATTACGTCCAACTGCTGCTGCAGCGTGTCCTGCTGCAATACCCTGACCTACACCAGGTCCGATACCGGCGATAACTGCCAGACCTGCACCGATTGCCGAACAACCTAAAATAAAATTGTCATTAAATTCCATTGTTTCCTCATTTCTGCGCCGTATAAATTATTTTTTGCAGTTACACAGGTCCTCCGACGCATAACCTGCCTGCCAAAATACCATATTGAGTTGTTACTACTGTTAAGCGTCTCCACGTGCACTGGAAACATATGTCATTGTCAGCATACAGAATACGTATGTCTGAATCGCACCTGAGAACA
>JAKSRV010000146.1 GCA_024403435.1 Lachnospiraceae bacterium | reverse complement strand
GGCGGTGCGGAGGTAGATCCCGGCAACAATGGTACTGTAGAATACGCTGATGGACCTGTTGGTTATTATCAGCAGACTCTTGATGAGATTAATGCCGTATTTACAAAATACGGTATTGATACCCAGGATGTTAATGATGTTTTATATGCAGACAGCCAGCTTTGTGCATATATTTCATATGCGCTTATGGCAAGAATGGAGTATATCCCTGTTCCTGTAGAGATTTTCCCTGAGGCAACCGATACCAATCATCTTGTAGATGTATTTTGTGTAGCATACAGACAGAATCCTACTTCAGGTATGCTTAATGATCTCAGATACAGCTATGAAGCACAGACATTACTTGTTTCTTATAAGGATGATACAGATTTAAGACTTAGACAGACCAAGGAAGAGCTTGAGACTGCTCATAATCTGGCAAATACAATTGTAAACTCATCAATGAGTGATTATGAAAAGATGTATGCTATCAACCAGTATTTCTGTGATAATGCTTCATATGATTTTGATTCAACATCAACAGATTCTAACTTACAGAACATGCCTCAGAGCTACATCGATGCGCATACTCCCTACGGAATTCTTTGCAAAAATTATGGTGTATGTGAGAGCTATTCAGAAGCTATAGCATTGACTTCAAGATGTGCGGGAATCAATGTTCTTATGGAGATAGGTGTTCTTGTAGGAGCAGGCGGACATGAGTGGAACAGAGTAGAGATCGGCGGAAAGTATTATATTCTTGATGCTACTAATAATGATATAGACATCTGCCCTAACTCTGCATTGCTGGTAACAGATGCGCAGGCTACCATGCTTGCTCCTGAAAAGGGTGCATTTTTCGTAAATGCATATGCAAGTGACAGTACTCAGGAGTACTATTATACTCATAATGCGATTGCATATTCTGAGGACGAGGCTGTACAGATGCTTGAAGAAATGTTGAATAACGGTACATTTGCAGCTGTAAGACTTGCTTATGATGTAACAGATGATGATTATGTAAATATCTTCAGAAGAATAATGGGAGATGGATATAATCTTCAGGACGGTACCGGAGTTAACAATGTTATCGGAATGACCTTATAATTTAGAAAATAGCGAAGATGCGTGTTGTCGGATACGGCAGCACGCATTTTTGTATTATTAAAAATTCATGTATGTCGATATATTTCACAGAGGATGCGAAATATATCAATTTATGACACATAAAACTGTGAAATATTGTGTATACAAATAATTACTTCGATTTGATAAAATTAATATGTATACTTGTCTGCTTTAGGCAGATAAGTAGGTCGATGTATTTTCACCAATTAGCAGATAGGTGGGTGATACGATATGGTAAAAAAAGAACGTAAATGTATAGCTGTAATTATTTCAAAGCCTGAAAGAAAATATCAGGAAGGCCTCTTAAAAGGCATCTGTGATTCAGCTTTTGAGAAGGGAATGAATGTTGCTGTATTTGCAACTTCACTGCTCGAAGGTTTGGAAGGTTATCTTTGGGGCGAAGAAGAGATATTTAATATTATTCAATACGAAAAGTTTTCCGGAGTGATTTATGCGAGAGGATCTTTTTATGACGAAGGTGTCATAAAAAGATTGAATGAAAGCATGGTTGAAGTGGCAGCTAAGGGTATACCTGTAGTGGCTGTAGACGGTAAGGTAGAAGGACTTCCTAGCTTTTTTAATGATGATTCACATGCTGTGGTAGAGATTATCGATCATTTGGTTAATGCCCATAACGTGAGAGATATCGCGTATATGACCGGACACAAGGGTCATACCCATGCTGAGAACTCGCTCAGAAGTTACAGAGAGGGTATGGCAAAGCACGGCATAGAGGTTACTGAAGACCGTGTGTACTATGGAGACTATTGGTATAACGAGAGCGAGAACTTTGTAAAGCAGCTTGAAAACAGTGAGAGAGGCTACCCTGAGGCGATAATCGCTGCCAATGAATATATGGCAATAGGTTTGTACAAGGCTCTTTATGAGAGAAAAGTGTACATGCCAAAATATATAAATCTTGCCTGCACATCCAATGATGCATCTACAGCGCCTTATCTTCTCACCGGAGAGAACAGCATGGAAAATGTAGGCTATGAGGCCTGCGAGAAGATATTCCGTGTACTTGATGGAGAGACTTTGGGCGATGAGGTTAGATTTATTCCCAGTAAAAATCGCCTGATTACCAGCGTAGGTTGTGGTTGTCAGAAGTCTTCTGCATATGATTATTCAAAAGAGCGCGGAGTTTTACTTGATATTGATGCAGGATATTTCGGCGAGTTGAATTTTGCTCGTGAAGGTATGCTTTTCATTAAAGACTATGACTCATTTGTAGATGCGATAGCAGAGACAGTTGGTCATATTAAGGGATTCAAGGAACTTCATTTTTGCATGAATGAGGGTTGGGATGATCCCAATCTGATTATCAAGGATGTTAAGAGAAATCCGTATACTGACAAAATGCATCTCTTTTACAGCAGATATGAGAAAGAGAATGGTCCCGAAATAATAGTGGGCAATGAGAGAATGTTCTCCAAGGAAGAGATGTTCCCCGATTTGTTCCTGGAAAAAGGAGATCCTACTATATTTGTATTCCATGCGTTACACTATCTGGATCGTAATTATGGTTATATAGTTTTGAATAACGGACAATCACCCACAGTTTATGATTATACTTACAATTTCTGGCTTCATGATGTTGCCGATGGTATCGAGTCGCTGTGCAGACTTCAGAGTGTCAACTATATGTTCTATACGGATATTATGACCGGATTGTACAATCGTAACGGATTGAATACTATGCTGGCAGATATAATTGAGCAGGCTCAGAAAGAGGACAAGGTAGTCCTGGTAGCGTTGGCAGATATGAACTTCCTTAAGAAGATAAATGATACATACGGTCACGAGGAAGGTGATAAGGCAATTCAGTCTGCGGCTAAGCTTCTCAAGGAAACCCGCGTACCGGTGGCGTTGGCGGAGAAAAACTTCCGTATCGGAGGAGATGAGTTCGTCAAGATTGCTATCGGAGACTTTACCGAAGAGCATATACTGAAATTTAAGGATGATTTGTACGAAGCTGCTGACAATTATACCAAGAACTCCGGCAAACCCTATGTTACTCAGATGAGCTTAGGTTATTGCATTGGTGCGGTTGATACCAAGGAGGAGATGGAAGGTTTCTTATCAAAGGCTGACAAACAGATGTATGCCGAGAAGGTTAGGCTGAAGGCTAATCGTGAATAGAATTGACTGAAGGTTTGACAAAAGATTTAGGTATATCGGAGACCACTTATCTTTTCCGGATAGGTGGTCTTTTTTTACATGTGTATTGAAAAGTTTGAAATCTTCCAATTTACCCGAGGATACATGAAATGGTTATTCTATGGTATATAGAGGGATTCTACCGACCATGGGGTGCTATTTATAGTAGAGAATGATAAGATTTTTTCATAGGAACTGTGCAAAACCGTATTGGATTGGAGAAAACTATGAAGACAAAAAATGTTGCAAAAAAGAAACCGGTTATTATTATTGTTATCGCGGTACTGATTGCTTGTACACTGGGAGCATTAGTATTTTTCATCATTGATTTTAGAAGCTATGAAAAGACGGTTCAAAGATTAAAGAATAAGAATCCTGAAAAGTGTAGTTTTTTGCCGGATAAGCTTCCGGAAGATGCTACCGGATGGAAGAAATCAAGTATGCCCAGTATTTTGCAGGGAAGTGGTTATACACGCATAGTAATTGATTGTACGGAAGAGTACTTGGACCGGATTACAGAACAATATGAAGGACGTGTAGAAAAAGCGTTTTATGGATACTATTATGTCAATGATACATATCCGCATTTAATGATTGTTACTGATAAAGACTGCATGTATGAGAGTAGCGAATACGATGAGAACAATAGTTACTCTCATCCACAGTACAAGTATGATTATAAGGTGGATGATGTAAGTAACATCCATTTTTATGATAATACGGATGATTTATATGGCAGAGACGGATGTATAGATGATGAAAAGTATGATGAACGATCAGTAAACTTTTCAGATATGTTAATAAATAGAGAAAAAACCGAAGGTGTAATCGTATATATCCTTTATGATAATGACAACTGGAATCATCCGCATTCGAGTCTTGTTGTTGTCAACAGAACCAATAATACAGTCACATTCCTGATTGA
>JAKSRV010000145.1 GCA_024403435.1 Lachnospiraceae bacterium | reverse complement strand
TTGCTACTTTGCTGCGCTTCATGAGTTCCTAAATCTATTATATCTTATTTTGGGTGTTTTTCCCGCTTTTTAACCTATTTCACCCATTTTAGCTTGTTTTCACCCTATATATCATCTGTTTTGGGTGATTCTGATGCTTTTATACGTATTATAGCCAATTTATGCATGTTTTTTGGGTATTATCTTGAATTTTTGAAGTTTTTCACCCATTTCGACCTGAATTTGTCCTGTTTTTCACCTGTTTTGGGTATTTCATATGCTTTTTGAACTGTATCACCCTTTTTCGTCCGCCGACCATAGATTTCCTGCCTGCCTCCCCCCCATATATTTTTCACCCAGCCTTGCAACCATTTTCGTCCGCCTCGTCTAACACCCGCATACATTAAGATGCTTTCGGCGCATATCAAAGAATATACAATATAACATAGATTTAAAAACATAAGAGGACGCTTCCGCGTCCTCCTGGAAAAATTCAATCGGGTTAACCTTGTAAAGAATGCTAAGGGCGATCAGGGTATCAGCCTGAGGGAGGCATTCGCCTCGCTCCCATTTGTAAATCGACTGAACCGATTCGAATTCCATATAGTCTCGAACCTGCTCAACAGTGAACTTTCTCGATTTACGAATGTCTCGCATTCTCTTTCCGGTAGCAACGAGGTCAAAATAAGGTCTGCTCATAACATATACCTCCGTAAAAACACCGTGAATAAGTAACATATTTAATTGCGTGAGATTAAGAATAACACCTGACCGGGTTATCGTCAATAAACCTACGGTTTAATTTCTAAACAAATCTCAATTAATTTTCTAAATATTTCATCATTCATTTGCTAAATAAATCACCATATGATTAACTAGTTCCTGCTAAATAATAATTCCGTTGCAGTGATCTATCTCATGCTGAATAATCTGTGCAGTCCAGCCGGAATACTTTTTGTGCTGGGGCTGGAAATTCATATCCAGATATTCCACCTCTATATCGGTATAGCGCAGACAGGGACGCATTCCGGTCAGTGACAGGCAGCCCTCTTCTGTTTTGAATTCACCGCTCTTGGCCACAATCTTGGGATTAATCATTGCCACATTGAAAAAACCAACAGTAACTGCAATGATAGTCTTCTTTATACCTATCATATTGGCAGCCATTCCTACGCACTCTGATCGATGTGCTGCCAATGTATCAAGCAGATCCTGCGCAACCTGCTTATCCTTTTCGGTTGCCGGTGTAGATTTCTGCGCCAAAAATTTTGGGTCGCGCATTATTTCTCTTACCATAATCTATCCTCTCGTACCGTAATCAACTAACTCCAATACTTACTTATATTGCTATGAATATGCAACATAGCAATATGTATCTCTCCGGTAACCATCTTCTATATCATTCTATCGGCAAAAATTTAAAAAAGAAAAGGGCAGGATAACCTGCCCTGGTAAACACTGGGAGATGTCTACACAATAATGTTGGGGACACTATTTTTCTTAACAGAAGGATAAAAACTACAAAGTAGCTTTTAGTGCGTCCCTATAGTATATGCTTTTATGCACCCCTCATTAAGACGCAAGTAAATAATATCCCTTTTTTACGGGCTTTTGTATGCATAATGCATTTGTTTATATATAATATTGTGCAAAACACTTGCAAATACGAACTATCTGTTATCTTTTTTTCTCTCCTGCTCGCACATCACTCTGTACTCGCTGGGAGTCATTTTATACTTTTCTTTGAACTGTCTCATGAAATAAAACTCGTTCTGATAACCTGACTCGATAGCCATTTCATGCAGCGATTTGTCTGTCGTTGCGAGCAAAATAGCACAGTAATTCAGTCTTGCATTGATCATATCTTTTGACAGCGGCACACCAAACATCTGCTTATAATAGTGCTGCAATCCCGAACGGCTGATGTTGAGTTCGCTCGCGATCTCATCTATGGTGCCTATCGTTCTGGGATAATGATACATGCGCACACGCAATTCCTTGAAGCGCACATCCTTTTCGCTGAAGTCCTCACTAACTGCCGTATGACCATTGCTGGTTCTGCGGGCCAGCAGTAAAAACATCTGCTCCAAGTATCTCTCTTCCATCTTCTCATGGAATTCATCTGTCAGATAATGCTCATAGGTCATAGATAATGCCAGTGCGGAAAATTCATGAATATTGCCGACTTCTACACATTCATCGAGCTTTATCCCTAAGCTTTTTACCCACTGTTCATCTTCAGGGCCGAAATTCATGTATATCCAGTCCTCACAATATTCACCCTTGTAAGAACCATACTCTACCGAGGTGTCAGGACGAATCAGGACATAGGACGGCTTTTTTACAATCGTCTCGCGTCCGTTAATAATAAAACGTCCGTCAGACTTGACGAGTAACAGCAGGTGACAACCAATGCCATCTGTTCTATCCTCCCAATATTCTCTTCCACGCTCGTAATTGTACCCGATTGAACCAACTTTCATTTTACTGCCATTTCTCTCGTAAAATTCTGCGAACAGATTCTTCTATTCGTTCCTCTGTTATATAGCCATCGTTTACTGCTTCAATCACTCCATTATAGGCTGCATAGAAATCCTCGGGCATCAAAATGATATCCGCGCCGGCCTGAATGGCAAGAACTGCCGCCTCAGCAGACGAATACTGCTTGGTGACTGCGCCCATGTTCATAGCATCAGTGATTACGATTCCGTTAAAGCCCATAGCTTTTCTGAGAACGCCGGTAATCATATACTCCGAAAGGCTGCTGGGGACATCATCATCCGTAATATTGGGCACTGAGATATGGCCGACCATTATCACACCGATACCCGCATCAATTGCCTTTTGGAAAGGAATGAGTTCACACTCATAAAGTTCATCCAAAGTCTTGTCGGTATATGCATATCCGTTGTGTGAATCCGCCTCGGTAGATCCGTGTCCGGGGAAATGCTTTACCGCAAATATAATGTTCTGCTCACTGAGAGCCTGTGATTCAGCGATTACCATCTCAGCTACCAGCTCACTGTCGCTTCCGAATGATCTGTCACCAATTACTGTATTGCTGGGATTGCTGAGCACGTCGGCATCAGGTGCCATATTCATATTGAAACCAAGTTCAAAAAGATATGATCCGATATATGAACCTACCTGATAAGCATAATTGACATCTCCGGTCGCACCGATCTGACTCATAGGCACCGTCGATTCTACATCAAATGCCGGATTGTTACCGATACGCGCTACCAGTCCGCCCTCCTCGTCTACCGCCAGGAAAGGAACGGGCATATCAATCTGCTCGTAAGCCCCGGCAATTTCTCCCAACATAGCAATCGTCTGATCACGATTTTTCAGATTTCTGCTAAAGAATATAAATCCTCCGACCGAGCATTTGTTGATTCCTTCAGAAAGGGAATCATTCAGTGCGGTCACAGTCTTTCCATTAGTGGTCAGTGCCTCGGGAGTGATTACAAAAAGCTGCGCCACTTTATCTTCAAGAGAATGTGTGGTAAGCCACTCATCTATTTTTGCCTCCAGAAGTTCCTCCTCTGTAGGTTCTGCCGGTTCGGGTTCAACGACCTCTGTAGGTACATAAGAATCATTGTCTCTTTTCGCAGCATCGAGTTCTATGCCATTGGCCACATATACGGTCCAATTATGTGCTTTACTATACTCAAGAGCTTCCTGAGTCAGCTGCTCGGTATTACTATATTCTATAACGTATACCGCTCCGCCTGCAGCTGCTACCGTATCCAGATACTCTGTAAAATATGCCCTGTCTTCATCTGCAGATTTTTCGTATATTACGTTGCTGCAATTCACAGTATTAGTATTTTCATCAGCATCTGCGTTTTCTGCTGCATCTACATCTTCCACATCATCTGTACTTTCCGCAGCATCAAATACTACTGAAGTATATACGGATTCCTGATTTACACCATCAAAATAATCCCCTACAGCCATACCACGGCTGATAGTCTCTGACACAAACACATCTCCGCCGTTTACTATTACGGTGCATCCCTTATCCTTTAATGCCTTGAGAATACCGGCCAGTCCATTGTAGATATTTTCTTCTTTGTACTGATAATATACATCGCAATTATCTACAAAAAATCCGTCAACGCCTTTTGCAAGGAGTTCATCTGCCAGTCCATTTATAAATTCAGCCCATTCCGGAGCCGATACGTTTACCCATTTTTCATCATTCCATTTCTCATACTCATCGAGCGTAAACTGTTCGTATGAAAAATAATAATCCCTGAATTGCTCCAGGGATCCAACATTCAAATAACTATATA
>JAKSRV010000144.1 GCA_024403435.1 Lachnospiraceae bacterium | reverse complement strand
GAAGAGCAGCTTAAGACAATTTCATCAAAGCTTAATGATGACAATCTCGAAAACTTAAAGATTTGGTTAATCTGTGATGTGATGAATACTTACAAGGAACTGCTCAATACGGAATACCCATTCCTCGGAAGCAACACAGGAATGTCAAAAGAGCTGATGGCGCTTATGTGTGTAGAGAAATTGTTCCCCATTCAGCTTAGTGAGTTGTATGAGGATTACTACTACACCGAAGAGATGGATGAGCAGGTACATAGGATGTATGAGGACATCATTCGCGGATACCGTGAGCTTATGACAGAAGCAACCTGGCTCACAGAGGCTACCAGAGCGGAAATGATTAAGAAGCTCGAAAATATGGTTTTTGTAATCGGAGCCGGTAAGCGTCATGAGATCAATGAAGAGGATGCAAAGCTGGTTGGTAAAGATATATTTGAGACATATGTGAATGCTAAGAGAGCAGAGGTTGATGAGCAGATTAATAACATCGGAAAAAAGATTGATAAAACTGAATCTGCGATGGCTTCATATCTGGTGAATGCCTGCTACAGTTCTTGTAATACATTTACCATCACGGTAGCAATAATGCATTCTCCATTCTTTGATGTGAATGCAGATTATGCTTCAAATATGGGTGGCCTTGGAATGGTAATGGGTCATGAAATCGGACATGCTTTTGATTCGAACTGCATATATTACGATGAGAACGGCAAGTACGATCCGAGCAGAATATGTGAGGAAGATATCGAGGAGTTAAGCAACAGACTGACACAGATTGAGGAGTATTATTCAAGCTTCACCATCATGGATATCTATCATGTGAATGGTGTAAAAACCAGCGGCGAGAATTACGCTGACAAGGGTGCGATGGAATGTCTGATGAAGATTATTACAGATGACAAAGACAGGGAGAAGCTTTTTGAAAACTATGCAAGAATCTGGTTAGAAATAACTTGTGATGAGGCTGCATTGTATAACTTGGAAAATAATGAGCACAGCCCGGCGGAAATACGAGTAAATGCTGTGTTGTCAGCGACTCCTGAGTTCTATGAAGTATATGATGTGCAGCCGAGTGACGGAATGTATGTGGAACCTGAGAGACGTGTCGGCAGATGGTATTAAAGTATACGTGGTGCGCAATCATTAATAATGAAACACAACAAATAAATCAATGAATTACGAGGATAAATAAATGTCGGTTTTATTCAAATATACAATAAAAAATGTGTTTTCAAAGCCATTTAGAACTTTGATTCTTACGGTATGTATCATATGCTGTGGTTTTGTGGCAATGCTTAGTCTGGATGTTTTGAATAACATAGAAGATATGTTTCATACGATTCTCAGTCAGATGTCGGGAACTGCGGATTTAGTCGTAAACGACAACGTAGGTATCTCAGAGGAATTGGAGCTTTCTTATGAAAATGAACAGCTGATGGTTTATATCAGAAAGGATGGAACGGTTGAAGTTCCTAACGGGCTTTATGCATATTTTCAGAAGAAGAGCTTCTCTGTATGCACTATGGATTATGATAAGGCCTTCAACATGAAGCTTCTTGGAACTGTTCCGGTTTTATCGGATAGCGAGGTAGCGATATCAAAGCGTTTCAGCGACAAACAGGGTAAGAAAGTCGGAGATGTGGTTGTTCTTACTGATGACTTTGGCGAAGAGCGAGAGTTCACTATAAAAGAGATAATACCTAATATAGGTTTTGCAAACGGCAGAGAGGCTGTTTTTCTCAGTACTGCAGGTTATGAAAAGCTGACAGAAAACAATAGAGCAAGCATCATATACATAGATGTGATCGGTGATGTTACCAGTAGAGAAGCGGTTGAAGAAGCGAAAGACATAGTATATAACGGCGAAGTTATTAATCTTCTGGACAACGAGGAAATCAAAAGCCAGATTGCAAGTCTTTCACTTATCTTCTTTATGGTTTTCCTGGTTTGCTTTTTCCTTGTAATTTTTGTGGCAATCTCCGTATCAAGCAGAATCGTATGCGAGAGAATGAGTGTAATCGGTACCTTTAGAAGTCTTGGTATATCCGGTCGATTCACAACAGGACTTCTGCTTGTTGAGAATGCAGTTTATGGATTAATCGGTGGTGTGAGCGGATGGCTTTTGTTCTCACTTGTCAGAAAAACTATATATAACACTGTATTTACGGTATCGGCATATGACGGAATAGAGATTGATGTAACAGTAAAACCGATTCAGGTATGGACAATCATTGTAGTAGTTTTGCTTTCTGTTCTTATAATGGTGGCATGTCCGTTAAAGGAAATTCTCAAGACATCAAAAATGGCTATCAGAGATGTGATTTTTGATAACACGGATACTGCTTATGTAATGAAGCGTGCGACTACAGTAATCGGTTTGATTTTGTTGGTAGCAGCAGTCGTAACCTTCTTTATTAAGCAGAATGCACTTGCTCAGATTGTTTGCTTTATTTCAATCATTTGCAGCATTGCACTTTTGTTCCCTTGGATACTCAAGGGGGTGACAATGCTTTTGTCGAAGATTTTTACAGCACTTAATCTCCCTGTGGCAAATATGGCTGCGATTGAGAGCAGATCTAAGAAAAGCACTGTGGGTAGCGCAGTATTGTGTGTAACGGCAGCAGTACTTTCAATGGTAATCATTATGCTTGCAGGAAGTGTAACAGATATATACGATCTGAAAACATATGATTGCGATGTTCACGCCGGAATTTTATATGGCGAGAAGACCAATTCGTTTCAATATATAAAGGACCTTGAAGGAGTAACCGAGGTTGAGACGATTTATTACCAATATACAGCTGTTAATGTAAATGGCGAGAAATATGATCTTAATCTTTTCGGGCTTAATGAAGGCGGATACAGGATGTTAACCGCTATCAAGAATTGCCCCACAGAGCTGGACAATAATTCTATCGCAATAGATGAAAAGCTTGCTAAGAAAATGGGTGTAGGCATCGGTGATGAGGTCGAAATCAAGTTCAATTCAGATTCATTTATGCCTATTACTGAGACACTTAAGGTTGTGGCATTTATTGACAGCTACGAATATGACACCACCAGTAATTCAATACTTATCAGTAAGGACCTCTATATCGATATTAACCACGATTATGCTTCTGAAATATTGATAAGAACTGCTAATCCCGATAAGACGGTAGAGAGTATAAAGAAGTATTCTTCTACAAAGATTGAAAGAGTAGAGACTATCGAGGAATATGATCAGAACTGGAAGCAAAAAGGAGCAGGTACGATTGCTTTTATGGTATTTATTGTATGTGTAGGTATAGGACTGACGGTTGTAGGAATGGCAAGTAATCAGATCATTGGCTTTGCGGGAAGAAAGAGGGAGTGTGCAGTCCTCGCTTCTACCGCAATGAGTAAAGGAAAGATTGGAAGAATGTTCTTCCTTGAGGGATTGTTTGCATATGGAACAGCATTGGCGGTTGCACTTCCCTCAGCCTTTTGCATTATTATTCCGTTCACCAGAGTTATGAACATGATGGATACGGGAATGGATATAAACATTAATATTCCTCTCTATGCAGGATTTACAGTAGCACTGTTTGTAGTATTTATGCTTGTAACTCTTTTCCCGATAACAGCCTTAAAGAAGATGAAGATTAGTGAGCAGTTAAAGTATGAGTAAGTGGGTTCCGCTTGCAAGCAAGCGGGTAGCGAGCAGTTAAAGTATGAGTAATCAAGGAGATACATATATGAGCAATAATACAATTATTGAAGTAAAGAACGTGAATAAATCATTTGGTAAAAAGGACAATATAACAAAGGTATTAAACGATGCATCATTTAGTGTGGAGCGTGGTGAATTCGTATCACTGATGGGTGCTTCAGGAAGTGGAAAATCCACACTTTTGTATCTTATCGGTGGTCTCGACAGAGAGTTTGAGGGATCTATCAGTCTTGCAGGAGAAGAGATTAATAAGATGAAGGAGAAGAAGCTCTCAAAGTTTAGACTTGATAAAATCGGTTTTGTTTTTCAGTTCTATAACCTGGTACAGAATCTTAATGTAGAAGATAATATTCTTCTTCCTCTGACCGTAAAGGGCAAGAAAAAGTCAGAACTTAAGAAAGAACTTGATGAGATACTAAGACTTACAGGTCTTACCGAGAAGAGAAAGGCTATGCCTTCACAGCTTTCCGGAGGACAGCAGCAAAGAGTTGCTATTGCAAGAGCGGTACTCGGCAATCCTGAGATTCTTCTTGCGGATGAAGCCACCGGTAACCTTGATTCCGTATCGGGAACAGAGATTATGGAATTGTTTAAAAAACTCAATGACGAGAAGGGCATCACTATTTTGCAGGTAACTCACTCTGAAAAATGTGCTTCATACAGCAGCAGAATCGT
>JAKSRV010000143.1 GCA_024403435.1 Lachnospiraceae bacterium | reverse complement strand
ATTATGTCGAAAAAGGACCCGAGTCCTGTTCAGATTCGGGTCCCTGTTCTATTTAATCTTTACTTCCGCATCTATTCCCGCAGCCTGTACCAATTCCACAAACTTCTGTCCGTCATCGGTCTTGCCTGCTACCGAACCGTAATGTGTGGGAATTGCGACTTGGGGCCTAATTTTTTCCACCAGCTCAGCCGCATGCTTTTTATCCATGGTGTAGGTACCACCGACAGGCACTAATGCTACGTCGCATTTTACCTTTACGACATCATCATTCATATCGGTGTCACCCGCCACATAATAGCGTACTCCGTCAAGCGTCACCACATATCCTAAAAATCCTGCTCCTTTTATATGAAAAGGCTTCATTTTGTTGTATGCGGGTATCGCCTCTACTGTCAGTCCACATACCTCAGATACAGAATTCGGTGCCATAAACACACATTTGTCCGCAGCAATATTACTCTTTTTCAACACCTGTTTGCTTATTGATTCGGGTGCGACAAGCACACTGTTTTCATTAGCAATACATGCAATTGATTTTACATCAAAATGATCATAATGATCGTGAGTAACAAATATTACATCCGCATCCAGGCTCGCCTCGCCGATTTCAAACGGGTCAAAATAAATAACCTTCGAACCGGCCACTCTGATACTGCTGTGTGTATTGATTGTAATATTATCCGTATTCATGACTCTCCTCCCATATCTGCTACCGTCAGATATGCTATTAATGTTACTCGCTGCTATTAATACATTTTCTGCACATCCTGATTCTTATTGAATGCACACATACCACAGGTAAAATACATACATGCAGCACCTATTGCTTTAAGCGGGCCTGCAATCATTTCTATAAATGTGCTGAGGGCACTGTAAGCGGATATGTAATACACTCCCTTGCGTGCCATTATTACATTAGCGGCAAGTGTCTGTACCGTTCCGGTAAGACCATGCGCCAACAGACAGGCTGCCAATATAATTCCCAACATTCTCAATGCTTTTCCTTCAAGCTTGGCTGCCAATACTGTCAAAATAATCGCAAACCCCAAATACGATAAAATAGTGATTACCGAAGGCCAAGGTATAACAAATACCGAAGCCCAAGGGATATCAAATAATCCCTGCGCCGCCTGTTCATTTCCCTGCACCAAGCGATATACTGCCGATTCATTAAGAATACTTAATATCAGTATTAAAGTCGCCAAAATCTGTGTACCTAAAGCCACTCCGGATAAAATTTTAATTGGTTTCTTGTTAATCATATTTTCCCCCGCATAAATCATCCAACATCGGAATCGCTTATCTCTCCCTCGTTGGCTTCTTCCATTTCAATCTGCTCTTCGCCGACGCCTTCTTCAAAGCGTGCCTTCATCACAGCCTGCGGCCAATTGACAGATACATAAGCCTGCTTTCCTTTTGCTTTGGCTTCCTCATCGAATATGGCTACCAAATCCTTAAATACCTCTTTTGTCAGATAGCCGCCACGCCAATGGAAAAGCAACTCCTTATTTTTCTTAACCGCCTGCTTGGTCCTGTTCCTAACCTCATCAAGAGTAGTCCAGGATACCTTCTTTTCCTTGTAATAAAAATGATCTGCATCGTCACACTGCGGTACGCGCCATATCACAGGCTCATGGTCTCTGTATACCTGCTTGTCCGCCAGATTAAAATAGTCGTAACGAATAATGTCACCTTTGGTCAATGTATTGTCAAAGGTCGCATCCAAATGATAATACTTCCCTTCGATTTTTATCACATTCCATGCATGTCTGTATTTTATTCCTTTGTCGGGATTGTTTTCAGACAATGCGATGATGCACCAGATACCAAGCTTATCACACAGTATCTTTACTGCCTTAGCAATGCCCTCGCACACAGCCACACCATTACCGAGAGCACCTATTATCTCATGTGAATACTCTTTTTTCAGCTTGTCGTATTTGACATTCCGAACGATGAAATCATGGATAAAAAGTTCCTTTTCTTTCTCGTTCAGATTCTCAGCCTGACGCGCAAGCTTTTTAACTCTTGCATCCATCGCCTGTATATGTTCTTTGATTTTGCTCTTCTCAAAAAGATACACCGGGCACAGTATCACTGAGCTTGAATTGTCATAATACTTATACGAAAAAGTAACTGTGTAAAATATCTCCGGGCAGTCCATACGTATCATAAAATAGATGTCTGACAGTGATTTTTTGTCTAACATCGGCACCTGAATCTCATCCTGAAGATTAAGCAGCCCTTCCTTCATGGCATAGTATGCTTTCTGCCCGTCTTTATTCAATTGTTCGTAATAATAATGCGTCATCATACTGATTAATTATACGATACGACAACTCTTTTTACAACGATTCACAGATTCAGTCTGCTGCGCTCCTCTTCAACTATTTTCTTGTCCAATCGTTCAAACAACACCTCTATTTCAGGCAGTTTTTTACCTGCTGAAATCTCCTTATACTTCCATTCAGCATCGATATCCAGCCAACCGAATACCTTCTCGGAAGAGAACGGAATAAACGGTGCCAACAGTGTCGCCAGATTGGCAATAATCTGAACACACCGATTAAGTGTTGCCCTGCACTTGTTTTCATCTTGCGTGCGTGTTTTCCACGGCTCCTGTTCGTCAAAATATTTGTTGGCTCTTCTAACCGCCTCAAATATCACCTCGAGTGCTTCTTTGAAATTGCCTTTTTCAATATTCTCGCCTGCGATAATATACAGATTCTCAAGGGTCTGTTTCCATTCATAATCGTCTGTGAATATCTCTTTATCATCCTTACTATCATCACTGAAGTTTTCTGATATAACTCTATTCTTCTCCGGCACCTCGCCACCTAAGTACTTGTTGATAAATGCAAGACTTCGATTGACAAAATTACCGTAAGCTCCCAAGAGCTCTCCGTTATGATTATTTACATACTCTGACCATGAAAAATCCGCATCCTTTTTCTCAGGTCCGTTGGCCAAGAAATAATATCTGAGCGAATCAGCATCATAACGATCAAGTAAATCCTTAACCCATATAGCGTAGTTGCGGCTGGTGGAAATCTTTTTGCCCTCCAGAGTCAGATACTCGCTTGAAATAATTCTGTCCGGTAAACGATAGCCTTTGCCGTGAGCCAACAGCAATGCCGGTAAAATTATGGTGTGGAACGGAATGTTATCCTTGCCGTGAACATAGTAGTGTCTGACTCTTTCCTCGTCTCGTTTTTCCTCAACACCTTTTTCATTATCTGCTCCTTGCGCGCCATTACCCTCGCCTTCGGCACAACCACCACCAAACAGTTCCTCAAATAATTCTCCACGACTGTCACAGACCTGCTTAGCCGCTGACAGATATCCCAATACATTTTCTGCCCATATATAAATGGATTTTTTCTCGTATCCTTCCTTGGGTACCGTGATTCCCCAATCAAGGTCTCTGGTAAGTGCTCTGTCTCTTAAGCCCTCATCGATATATCTGTTGGTAAAAGCTATCGCATTTTTTCTCCAATTGCTGCTGCCGTCAACCAGTGCCTTCAGCTCATTTTCAAGCTTGCTGATAGCTATGTAGAGATGTGTTGACTTCCTAAATGATATCGGATTGTGACATACTGCACAGATAGGTTCCTTGAGATTCTCAGGATCAAGTACTGTACCACACAAGTCACACTGGTCGCCTCTGGCAGGTTCGCCGCAGCTCGGACATATTCCTGTGACGAATCTGTCTGCCAGGAAGCTGTTACAGCATTCGCAGTAAGCCTGAGGAGTCTCTTTTTCATATACATAATCGCTCTTATACAGTTCTTTGTGAAAATTCTGTACGAATGATTTATGCCCCTCACCCGATGTTTTGGTATAGCAATCATATGTAAATCCAAGCTTGCGGAAGCACTCGGTAAACTCCTCATGATAAAAATCACTGATTTCTCTCGGAGACTTTCCCTCCGCCTTGGCACGTATTGCCACAGGTGTTCCGTGACAGTCACTGCCCGATACAAAATACACTTTATCCTTACAAGCTCTGTGATATCTCGCCAGCACATCTCCCGGTAAAAGTCCTGCAATATGTCCGATATGTAATGAGCCGTTGGCATAGGGCCAGGCTCCTCCGATTAATATTTTCTTATCCATGTTCATTTCCTCCTAAGTGATAATGCGAGTTTCATTCAATTAACATTTGTTAAATGAATACGGTTACAGTTGAAATCAATTTACTTATTTGATTTCTGCAATAAAAAACAGCCCTCCTCTCTGAATAAAATTCAGGGACGAGAGCTGATACCAATCACTCCGTGTTACCACCCTAATTCACCCATACCTCACGATATGAGCCTTATCAACTACGGACGGGAAATGATCCATCGATAGTCTAGCACTGTAACGGGCGCACCCGTCGTAGCCTAAGCATTCACCTCGGTACGAAGCTCCAAGACCATGTTCGGTAGCTGCT
>JAKSRV010000142.1 GCA_024403435.1 Lachnospiraceae bacterium | reverse complement strand
CTCTGGACACCCTGATTAAGAGTCAGGTGCTCTACCAACTGAGCTAGCGGTGCGTCTGTTTTGTCGTTTCAACAGCGACAAGTGGTATACTACCACACCCTATAAACAAATGCAAGCACTTTTTAAAAAACTTTTTGACTCTTTTTCTATCCTACATGTATTTTTATTAACTTATCTTAATTAAGTGAGTGTTTTCAGATATCGGCATGTATGATAGCATTACGTTATAATGATTTTTACGGAGATTATCATGAATACCGATAAATGTAAACAATATAAAATTATAGAAAAAATCCTCTGGGGCGCCATCATTTTGTCGCCTATTATTCTGCTGGCAATACAATCGGCTGTGTATGGTCGCAATCTGTTCCTCGGTGTTCCCGAATGGTCCGACGAACTTGATTACTGGCGTGAGATGTACTCCTTCTCCGGCAGCGGTTTCTCATTCGGCGGCTCAATGTTTTTCGGCTATGATGCCAAGGTCGGCCCGCTCGGAGCTCACTCTTTTTCCCCGCTCTTTGCATGGGGACCTTTCTTTTGGCTGTTTAGGACTTCCTACAGTATCTATGCGATAGTATGGATCAACCTGTTCTATATGACTGCGGCATGGGTACTTTTTGTAGCTTTGGTAAAGCCCAATATCACAAAATCTGTCATTGCAGCAGTGTTGGCCTATTCTTTTCCTCTCACAGTTCTTTATCTGAATACCTCGATGATAGAAATGGTTTGCATGGCAGGCATCATTGCCTATTTTTCTCTGATGTATAAATGGGATGGCTCAGAAAAGAGCAACAAATGGTTCATTCTTACTCTTCTTGTCGGTATATGGTGTATGTTGTTGCGTCCTACCTATGTAGTAATTCTCTTCCCCTCAATATGGATGAAGAATAAATTCAAAATCAACAAATACACAATTATCTCAATGCTCGCTTATGTAGTCGCATTCGGAGCATTTTATAAGGTCTACGGACTGTTTTGTTCAGACTATCCCGGTTGGGTCACCAGCAGATTGGCCGCACAGGTTGGCATCAGAAACAAACTCAGCTTCTTATTGGCAAATGCCAAACTCAATTTGCGTAATTTCTTCAGCTACAATTCTGCAGATTGGTGCCAGGTTGGCCTCAGATATTTCTACTTTGTCGTGACCGGATATATGCTTGTCAGAAGCTTTATCGGCGGAAAACGCATCAATGAAAATGCTGATGTAAACACTGATAAAAATACTAATAAAAGCGCTGATAATAGCATCACAGAAAGCCAAACCAATTTCTCCTTCAAAATCGACAGATTATATTTGTCGCTCTTTATCATGATGTTTGGACTTTGGGCTATGATGATAGTTCTCTACGATATTCTCGAGTGGCGTGATTTCAGAACCTTCGCACCTATAGTTTTCGGTGCTGTTCTTTTTACCTCAATAAAAGAAAATCATAAGAGATACATAAGTATTCTCGCGGCCATGTATACTTTATTGGTTATTTTATTTGGTTTATCCGGTATGAACTTCATTATTTCAAGAGGCTATCACGTATACCAGGATTTATCTCCCTATTTTTCTATGCTCGAAACAACCGATGAATCCGGTAATGCACGAACACTTACTACCGATTTTGCTCTTAACTGGTGTGATATATCCGTAGTTCGCTCTTTACCTCCCAAAATGGGATTTCAGGTATACAACGGTGTTGTAACCGAAGAAGAATATCAAAAAGCAGAATATGTATTCATTCCCGAATATATAGAAATCGAATCGGGAGAATTCATGGTAAACATCCCCGGCTACGGGAATATTTATAAAATGTATTAATTACAGAAATATCCATAAGATGTATTAATATAAAATCTTCATTGTCGATATACAGATAGTATTATCGACATTTCAGGTCTATATTTCAATGACATGACCCTATTATGCTTTATATGGAGGATATAAAAATGGCAAGACCACAAGGCAGAAGAACCGGTTCGGTCAGCGGTCACGGCAGTGTAAGCCGTCGCGGCAGCGGATTGGGTACAGGACCTATCGGAAGCACCGGAGGATTTTCCGGAAGACGTACTTCCGGCGGCAGTATTTCAGGAGGAAGCAGTAGCTTCGGAAGCGGCTCAGGCGGTCCCCGATACTCCGGAGGCAGAAGAGGCGGAGGTTGTCTGGCAGGCATCATCGTCATGATTTTCATCATAATAGTAATCATTCTTATGATGCGTTCATGCTTCAACTGTGCTTCATCCGGTGACATCAGCAATTTGGATTACACAGGCTTTGGTAACGGATATACCACAAATACCTCTACCGGAAGCAGTTCCAGCATACTTAATCTGTTCAGCAACTATGACTACACCTCATATGCTTCAGATTACTCTCAAGCAGGTTCGTATGCTGCAGGCAGCAATGACTACTCTTATGCTGATACAAATGTAGCAGCCGGCTCACGTGATAAGTACACTACCATCGTAGGCGATGGCAATGATACCGTCACCATCATGGTATATATGTGCGGCACCGATTTGGAGTCCAAGAGCGGAATGGCTTCTTCCGACCTCAGAGAAATGTGCAACGCCACACTTTCAGATAATGTTAATATTATTGTTTACACCGGCGGTTGCAACCGTTGGCAGACTGCGGGAATCAGTTCACAGGTAAATCAGATTTACAAAATACAGAACGGCTCCCTGGTATGCCTTGAAGACAATATGGGCAACCTTTCAATGACCAGCCCGAGTACACTCACTGAGTTTATCAAATACTGTACAGCCAATTATCCCGCTGACAGACAGGACCTCATCTTTTGGGACCATGGCGGCGGATCCATTAGCGGATTCGGATACGATGAAAAAGCTCAGAACGGTTCAATGACTCTCGATGGAATAAATACTGCGCTAAAAAATGCCGGCACAAAATTTGATTTTATCGGCTTTGATGCTTGTCTGATGGCTACCGTTGAAAATGGTCTGATGCTTTCAAAGTACGGCGATTATATGATTGCCTCAGAGGAAACCGAACCCGGTGTAGGCTGGTACTACACCAACTGGCTCACTGCACTCTCTTCAGACACTTCGATGCCCACCATCGAAATAGGAAAAAATATCGTAGATGATTTCATTAATGTATGTAATCAGAAGTGCAGCGGTCAGAAAACAACCCTTTCCGTAGTAGACCTTGCAGAGCTCTCAGCAACAATTCCGACAGAACTGTCAGAATTTTCTCAGGCTACTGTCGAACTCATCCAAAATGACGGATATCAGACTGTATCCAATGCTCGCTACAATACCAAGGAATTTTCTAAAAAAATTGACCAGATAGACCTGGTTCACTTTGCACTTTTACTCAATACCAATGAGAGCCGCAGCCTCGCCAATGCTCTCAAGAGCTGTGTAAAATATAACCGTACCGCCGGCTGTGTTGATAACGCCTACGGCCTTTCGATTTATTTCCCTTATCAGAAAGCTTCGAAGGTTAATCAGGTAGTAAGCACCTACTCTGCTATCGGTATGGATTCCGATTATTCAAAATGTATCACTGAATTTGCCAGCCTCGAAGCAGGTGGTCAGATGGCTACCGGCGGAAGCAACAGTCCATATACCTCACTTATGGGTGGCAACTATTCAAGCAGCACCTCTTCATTCGGAAGCATTTCGTCACTGCTTGGCGGACTTACCAACGGTACAGCTTCTGCAGATAGCTATGCAAGCGGCTTTGACGGCAGCTCATTGATGAGCCTGTTTGCATCGTCACTTCTTGGCTCAGACAGATCTGCAGCATATATTGCCAATAACTATTTTGACGCTTCCAACCTCGTATGGACTACTTCAAACGGCAACTATGTACTGAAGCTTCCCGAAGATCAGTGGAATTTGGTGCAGGATTTGAACCTGAATGTATTTTATGATGACGGCTCAGGCTATATCGACCTCGGACTCGACAATATCTTCAGCTATGATGCAAACGGAGATCTCCTCGCCGATTACGACAATTCATGGATATCTATAAACGGACAGATTGTCGCCTACTATCATACCGAGACCGTCGGAAACTCCTATATGGGCTACGTACCCGCCTTTATCAACGGCGAGCGCGCAGAAATATATATCACCTTCAATGATGCATATCCTAACGGATATATCACCGGTGCAAAATATGTCTACGACGATGCAGAGAATGAAACCTCAGCAAAGGAAACCTTCGGACTCAAATCGGGCGATGTAATCGACTTTATCTGCGATTACTATGACTACAGCGGCAACTATACTGACAGCTACTATCTCGGAGACAGCATGACACTGGGTGATACAATAGAGCTCGGCAGAATGTATCTTGATGCAGAATATGTAAATGCCACATTCCTTATCACTGATATTTACAATCAGTATTACTGGACTCCTGTAATACCTTAACAGACTGCTGCTGAATGTGTTTATAAACAGCACTCTGCAGTCCGGACCTTATATATTTATAGATATAAAAAATCGGCGCCTTATCAGCCAATGTCATTAAGTTAAGATGACGAAATAGGATCTCAGTATTAGAAATAATACTG
>JAKSRV010000141.1 GCA_024403435.1 Lachnospiraceae bacterium | reverse complement strand
GATACCAAGGAGAACGGTGGTATCTTCTCTCAGTCTCAGGGATGGATTATCCTTGCTGAGTCACTTCTCGGTGATGGTGACAGAGCATTTAAGTACTTCCTTGAGAGCTCACCTGCAAGCATGAATGACAAGGCTGAGATCCGTGGAATCGAGCCTTATGTTCACGGACAGTTTGTAGAGTCTAAGAGAAGCCCTTATGAAGGACGTGCTCATGTACATTGGCTTACCGGTACAGGTTCTACCGTAATGGTAGGTTGTGTAGAGGGTATCTGCGGTATGAGACCTACTCCCGAAGGACTCGTAGTATCACCTTCAATCCCTTCAAGCTGGGATGGAATGAAGATGGAAAAGAATTTCCGCGGAACTCATATCTCAATCAAGGTTGAGAATCCTAACCATGTAGCAAGCGGTGTTGCATCACTTACTCTTAATGGAGAGAAGCTTGATGGCAACATGATTCCCGCATCTAAGCTTCAGGCTCAGAATGATGTTGTAGTTGTTCTCGGCTAATTGATATAGCCGGATTATTCTAAGAGGTATTACCCGGGCAACTGCGGTAATACCTCTTGATTTGTTTGAGGGGTGTGCTGATATACAGCAATTCATATGAATTCGAGGGAGTGTTATGAGAGGTATCGACGATTACGATTACGAGCTTTCGCAAAAGAAAGAGCGTTATAAATTTAAGTTCACTGTTAATTTCAAGAAAATGTATGTGATGAACAATACATTGCGTGAGGATAACGGTGAGAGGGATGAAGAGTATCCCAAAAATATTTTTATGACAATGCTCATGGGAATATGGCTGGCTATGACTGTGCTGTTTTGTTTTTCCAAGAGCTTTTTATGGATAGTTACCCTGCCATTCATGGTGTTTTATATAATTGCATTGGTGGGTACGTTCAATAATTGGAGAGAATATAAATACAAGAAGGCACAGTTCTTCCTGATTAATATAGGCTGCTTTTTGTTGGCGGCAACAATAGGTGTTTTGTTCCAGATTTTTGTGTTGAAACTATAAAATACGGATAAGTGAAGGTATATAAAATGAATGTAAAAAATTTGGTATTACCCAAGGAGTTTCCTTATGCATACGAAACACACTTGCATACCTGTCAGGGTTCTGCATGTGGACGAAGCACCGGCGCTGAGATGGCAATGGCCTGTAAGGAGGCCGGATATACCGGAATAATTGTTACCGATCATTTTGTGCACGGTAACACAGCCGTTGACAGATCTCTTCCCTGGACAGACTGGGTGGAGGCTTATTGTAAAGGCTACGAGGATGCCAAGGCGACAGGAGATAAAATCGGTCTGCAGGTATTCTTTGGATGGGAAGCAGCATATAACGGAACTGAATTTTTGATTAACGGTCTCAGCAAGGAATGGCTTTTGACTCATCCCGAAATCAGAGACTGTACAATCGAGGAGCAGTTTGAATTGGTTCACAGAGACGGAGGAATGGTGGTTCACTGTCATCCCTACAGAGAAGAGCCTTATATTCCTGAAATCAGATTGTTCCCGGATTATTGTGATGCGGTAGAGGGTGTAAATGCGACTCATGTATGTACTCTCAGTGTTTCACACCACAATCCTGAATTTGATGTACGAGCACAGGCTTATGCCAAGAAATATGATAAGCCGATGACAGCAGGTTCTGATATTCACAGTACCAGCCTGTTTTATGGTGGGCTTGCTTTCGGTCGCAAATTGGAGGACAGCAGGGATTATATCAAGGCAATCCTTGGAAGAGAACCCGTTGTATTGCTGACCGGAAATGAAACTGCAGGGGGGCAGTAGCAGGTCGAAGTGTCGAATGGGTCGGAATTATATTCCGATCCATTATGTTTATGAGGGGATTTTTTTGAAAAATACATTAGAGAAAAAAAGTTCAATAAAAAACGGCATAAAAAGAATGGTGTTTATAGGTGCATCATTTATCATCGAGACGACACTTATAGTACTTCTTTTTACCAGCCTCTATAACTACGCGGAAGTTATCAGCATAATTATGCGTGTACTCGGCGTGATTACAATTTTGTATATCTACGGACAGCCGAAGACTTCTGCTATGAAAATGCCGTGGATTATATTGATTTTGGCGTTGCCTGCTTTTGGAATAGCGCTTTTCCTTACGATAGGCTTTAATGCCAGTCCGAGATTATTGTCACGCAATTTTTTAGATATCAACAGGCAGGTAATGAGTCAGGTGAAGGATAATGATGAATGCGCCGATAAGCTAAAGCGTGATAACAGGATTGCATACGGAATTTCCAATTATGTGAAAAATAATTCCGGTTTCCCTGTGTATGAGAACAGTGGAGTGAAATATTTTTCGCAGGCTACGGATGGACTTGATGCTATAATCGAGGACCTGAAAAAGGCGGAAAAGTTTATCTTTATGGAGTATTTTGCCATAGAGAACAGTGATACATGGAAGCGCGTTGAGAAGGTACTTGTTGAAAAGGCAAGTGAAGGTGTCGAAGTACGTGTTTTTTATGATGATATTGGAAGTATCGGTTTCGTAAATCTGGATTTTTCAAAGCACTTAAACTCGCTTGGGATAAAATGTAAGGTGTTTAATCCATGCGTTGTCGGATGGAAGCTTATTTTGAATCATCGTGATCACAGGAAGATAACAATCATTGACGGAAAAATTGCTTATACGGGCGGCTTCAATCTGGCTAATGAATATTTTGGAGTGACTCATCCCTACGGAGAATGGAAGGATACGGGTATCAGGATCGAAGGAGCTCCTGTTAACAGTTACACCGCGGCTTTTTTGGCAATGTGGAATTTTGACAGAAAAAAGCTTGTGACCGTGGATCCGGAGACGGATATAAAGCCTTATCTTACTTATGATGAAAATGTAAAGGCTATAGAAGGTAAGGTTGAAGATACTTTCGAAGTAAGTACTACGAAGACTGCTGGAGAGGATTTGGAAGTAAGTTCCACTGAGACTGCTGAAGATAAGAGCGATAAGAAGAGAAACGGTTATATTCATCCGTATGCAGATACACCGCTTGACCATGAAAATCTGGGAGAAGAGATATACATATCAATAATAAATCAGGCGCAGGAGTACTGCTATTTTATTACACCATATCTGATAATTACGGATGAAATGCTTCACGCATTGAGACTTGCGGCAAAGCGAGGTGTGGATGTTCGCATTATCACGCCCGGTATTCCTGATAAAAAGGTAGTATATCGCCTGACTCGTTCTTATTACAGTGCACTGATTAAATCCGGAGTACGTATTTATGAGTGGACACCCGGATTCTGCCATGCCAAGGTGTGTGTATCAGATGATAAACTGGCAACCTGCGGCACCATCAATCTTGATTACAGATCTTTGTACCACAATTTCGAAGATGGATGTTTATTGATAGACGTGGATGCGATAAAGGATATAAAGACTGATTTCGATAATACCTTTGCAGAATCTAAGGAAGTGACCAGGCTGCCTAAATATCACAGAAAAACGGGTATTCGTATTATAGATAGAATTCTGAGACTTTTTGCGGAGTTTTTGTAAAAGAAATAAGGGTAATTTATAAAATGTTAGCACTCACACCAAGTGAGTGCTAATTTTATCTTGACTTATGCTACAAGTGGCAATAAAATGTCTTTTGTAGGTACCGATTATATTATTTTTATTGGTCGGTACCGCGATTATTTTATTTACTCCGCGTAGAATACGCGAGACATATTGTCAGAAAGAGAGGCAATTATTATGGCAAAGAACGGAAGTTTATCTATTACAAGCGAGAATATCTTCCCGGTTATTAAGAAGTGGTTGTATTCGGATCATGATATTTTCTATCGTGAGCTCGTATCCAACGGATGTGACGCTATTACCAAGCTCAAGAAGCTTGATATGATGGGAGAGTATTCTCTTCCCGATGGTTTCAAGGGACAGATTCAGGTTATTACCGATCCCGAGAAAAAGACTTTGACCTTTATTGATAACGGTCTTGGTATGACAGAGGCAGAGGTTGATGAGTATATCAATCAGATTGCATTTTCAGGTGCTACAGACTTTATCGAGAAGTATAAGGATAAGAGCAATGCGGATCAGATTATCGGACATTTCGGTCTCGGTTTCTACTCTGCATTCATGGTAGCAGATGAAGTTACCATCGATACCCTTTCATTCCAGGCAGGTGCAAAGCCTGTGCATTGGGAGTGCGATGGCGGTACAGAGTATTCTATGGAGGAGGGTGACAAGGCTGAAGTAGGTACCAAGATTACCCTTTATCTCAATGAGGATTGCCTTGAGTTCTGCAATTACTACAGAGCACAGGAAGTACTTAAAAAGTATTGTTCATTCATGCCCTATGAGATTTATCTTTCACAGAAGGATACCAAGGAGACTTCAATCATTAAGGTTGAGGAGAAGCTTGATACCGATACTGTAATTGAAGAGATTCATCCCAAGGCAGACGACAAGGGTGAGATTGTAGGAGATGAGAAGCTCAAGATTGTTAAGCGTCCCGAGCTTTTGAATGAGACTCAGCCTCTTTGGACCAAGACTCCCAGCGAGTG
>JAKSRV010000140.1 GCA_024403435.1 Lachnospiraceae bacterium | reverse complement strand
GATGTAAATGCTGTTATCGAAGCGGAACCCGCAGAAGATAAGCAGGAATCAGATGTGACTAAAGATGCTACCGACGATGGAGTATTGCCGGAAGCGCCTGCAGGAATTGATGAGGCGATAGTGGATGAAGAGTAATCGATTTGTCAATTTAATAAAGAAATTAAAAAAATCTGACAACGATTCGGGCGTAGCAATGATCACCGCGATGATTATCGGTGTTGTTGTTATGGTATTTTGTCTGCTGCTTTTGATGGTTACATACATCTTGTATTCACAATCTACAAATCGTGTAAACGAAATGCAGTGTAAAATCATTGCGCAGAGTGGTATGGAAGCTTTGCGCGATGAAATTAGAGATTCTGATTCTGAGATTCACAAGTATTTGGCAGATCAGATTGAAGCCGGAACCTGGCTCAGTGCTGATGCGGCTGTGGTAAATCCCGGTTCGGAAGCGGTTACAGAATTGGAGCTTGATTTGGTCGACCGAACAGATTCCAATGATTTGTACCTGTATGATGTGAAGGCTACACTTTCTTACGGATTAAATCAGTCAGACGATGATTTTGTGTTGCCGGATATAGACGATGATAATGATGGATCGTCCGGTGCGAATGCCGGTGGAAATGTCGGTGGAAATGTCGGTGGTCAGCCGGCCGGTATTGGTAATGTAACTGTACATATCAAAATTACTGTTATAAAAGGTCCTGAAGATAACCCTTTGTGCTATATCACTTATGAGGCAGATTATGATGAAGTGTCATTCAATTAAAAAACTTCATAAAGACAATTCGGGTATGACGATTGTAGAAGTGCTGGTAGGATTTGTAGTACTGACAGTCATTTTAGCTTCGTTGGCAGGTATCATAGCTGTGTCGAGAAATATGTATTTTCAGTCGGTTGATACTATAAAAGAAGAAGAGCTGATTCAGACTGAAATCTACAAGACGGATGTGCTTAATAAGGCTACCGTATCCGAAGGAACTGTTACCTTTGTGCCTGCTACAGGCATGCCGAAGACGCAGAATAATGCCGAACTGCAGACGGATATCAAGATATACAGTATCGGTGCTGAAGAATTGATTGGTGATAATGCTTCGGAACTGGGTATGGTTAATATTTATTTTCTGAAAAAAGACTGATTAAGGTAAGACATATGAACAAATTTTGCAGAGCAAAATTGAATAAAGATAACCGTGGTACAACGCTGGTTGAGCTGGTGGTGACCTTTGCTCTGTTGGGCATTTTTATGGTGTCCGCAACGTTTATTATTGTGTATACCTCGCAGCTTTATTATAATACTAAGGGTGCCACCAACGGTTTGGAGGTATCCAACATGATAGCAGAAAAGGTAGTTGGACAGATTGAGGGAGCCAAGCCTTCGAATCCTCCGCAGGTGACCGAGGGTGGTGATTTTGATTCAATCACCTTTACCGATGCCACCGGTAGTACAGTGACTGTTACTGCTGAGGAACAGACTATTGAGAGAAATGTCGGCGGAGCTGTTGAGACGGAAGTTACTACAGGAAAATATATATGTATTAAGTACGATCAGGTTAAAGACGGACCGGTTAAATATGATGCGGTAGACTGGAGATTTGATTACAAAGCATATATGGGATATGTTGTAACAAAACTGGATTTCTCCGATCCGGGACCTGATTACCCCGATAATGTAGTCAAAATGACTTTGGTTTTGAACAGTGATAAGTATGGTGAATATACCACTAATTACTACATCAAGTGCTATAATGTTGAGGAAATTAAATATTAATAGTATGAGGGCTTAGGGGATGTCGTTTACTGTTTTGGGGTATACATATTCAATATATGGATTACTGACAGTGATAGCGTTATTTTTTATTTTAATACTACTTTCTATAAGCGATATCAGGACACACAGGATATCGCTTTTTTATGTGCTCTTTGTGCTCCTTTTGGGAGTGGCGGCAATATGGACGCTGCCGGGATTAAAGCTTTATGAACGCTTTATAGGTATGGCATGCGTCAGTGTTCCGTTGTTACTTATAAATATAATAATCGGTAGTGGTAAAGCAAAACACGCAGGTATTATAGATAATTTGTCGGATAAAAATACCGCGGTGTTTGGTGGCGGCGATGTGAAGCTTTTGGCAGCAGCAGGATTTTTACTTGGCTGGAAGGGCGTCTTGGTAGCCTTTATGATGGGAATATTTACCGGCGGATTATATGCAATATATCTATATTTTATAAAGAAGAAAAAAAAGACGGATGTATTTGCACTCGGCCCATTTTTGTCGTTGGGTATAGCGGTGTCGATTATCGGCAATACAGGGACAAGATTTGTCGATTGGATTATAATGATGGTAAAAACGATTGCTTATGCGAGCAGTCTGTAATAAGAAAAAATAATAAGTAGGATTAAGGAATGGACATTGTAAAAGTAATAGCACAGGAATTGAGTGTGCAAAATTGGCAGGTGGAAGCCGCAGTTAAATTGATTGATGAAGGTTGCACAATTCCTTTCATTGCAAGATATCGTAAGGAGGCAACCGGTACTCTTAACGATGAACAGCTTCGTACTCTGGGAGAGAGACTTGAATACCTGAGAAATCTCGAGGATAAGAAAAAACAGGTGCTCGGTAGCATTGAAGAACAGGGAATGCTTACCGATGAACTGAAGCTGAAAATCGAGCAGGCAGAGACTGTAACTGCCGTAGATGATTTGTACAGACCTTACAGACCTAAGAGAAAGACCAGAGCAAGCATTGCAAAAGAAAAGGGACTCGAACCCCTTGCAGTTCTGATCAGCCTTCAGATGATGACCAAGCCTGTTATTGAAGAAGCAGCCGCATATGTAGATGCCGAGAAGGGTGTGAATACTCCCGAAGAAGCATTGCAGGGTGCTATGGATATCATCGCGGAAAATATTTCCGACAATGCTGATTACAGAACCTATATTCGTGATATTACGATGAAGCAGGGCAGCATTGTATCTGAGGCTAAAAATGATAAAGCAGAGAGTGTATATGAGAACTACTATCATTTTACCGAGCCTGTTGCCAAGATTGCGGGCCACAGAGTGTTGGCAATCAATCGTGGTGAAAACGAGAAGATTCTGACCATTACTGTGGAAGCTCCCAAGGAACAGATTCTGCGTTATCTGGAGAAACAGGTCATCACCGGAAGCAATAAATTTACCGAGCCTGTACTCAAGGAAATAATTGAGGACAGCTACGACAGACTGATTGCACCTTCGATTGAAAGAGAAGTGAGAAATGCACTTACCGAGAAAGCAGAGGACGGAGCGATATCTGTATTCGGAAAAAATCTCCGTCAGTTGCTGATGGCTCCTCCGATTGCCGGCAAAGTAGTACTTGGTTGGGATCCCGCATTCAGAACCGGATGTAAGCTTGCAATTGTAGATGCTACGGGAAAGGTACTCGATACCACTGTAATTTATCCCACCGCACCTCAGTTCAAGGTGGACGAGGCCAAGATGGTTCTCAAGAGACTTATTTCTAAATATAATGTAGATTTGATTTCAGTGGGAAACGGTACGGCTTCACGAGAGTCTGAGCAGGTAATTGTAGAATTGCTCAAGGAAATAAACAAGCCGGTTCAGTACATCATCGTAAACGAAGCCGGTGCATCGGTATATTCGGCAAGTAAGCTTGCCACAGAGGAGTTCCCCCAGTTTGATGTGGGACAGCGCTCGGCAGCATCTATCGCAAGACGTCTTCAGGACCCACTTGCAGAGCTTGTTAAGATTGATCCGAAGTCTATCGGCGTAGGTCAGTATCAGCATGATATGAATCAGAAAAAGCTTGGCGAGGCATTGACAGGTGTGGTTGAAGATTGCGTTAACCAGGTTGGCGTCGATTTGAATACCGCTTCGGTATCATTGCTTGAATACATTTCCGGTATCAGCAAGCCTATCGCTAAAAATATTGTAGAGTATCGTGAGACAAACGGTAAGTTTACTTCACGTGCTCAGCTTCTTAAGGTTCCTAAACTCGGACCTAAGGCTTATGAGCAGTGTGCAGGTTTCCTTCGTATATTGGATGGTAAAGAACCTTTGGATTCTACCAGTGTACATCCGGAATCATACAAGGCAGCCGAGGCTCTGCTTAAGAAAATGGGACTTACTACTGATGTAATAATCAGTGCCCGCAGGGCAGGAAGCGGAGACGCTGCCACATTCAAGCTCCTCGCTGGCAGATTGGACAAGGCGGCTACAGCCAAGGAACTTGGTATCGGTGAAATTACTTTGAATGATATTCTCAAAGAACTCGAGAAGCCGGCGCGCGATCCCAGAGCAGATATGCCCGGACCTATCCTTCGCAGCGATATTCTCGAGATGAAGGATCTCAAGGAGGGTATGATACTCAAAGGAACCGTACGCAACGTTATCGATTTTGGTGTATTTGTTGATATAGGTGTACATCAGGACGGATTGGTCCATATATCTCAGATATGCGACAGATTTATCAAGCATCCGCTCGAGGCAGTAAGCGTAGGCGATGTTGTGGATGTACAGGTTATGTCTGTAGATGTGGCGAAAAAGAGAATAGCTCTTACAATGAAGATTCAGCAGAGTAAATAGATAATCATATTCCGCTGCTGATGAGGTATATTTTGTTAAAAATATGTTATATATTAATAACTGTAAGAACGTGACGGGGGGTCACGCCAGAAGGAGGCAAATATGCTTAAGTACATTATTATTGGTGTCGTTGTTTTGATTG
>JAKSRV010000014.1 GCA_024403435.1 Lachnospiraceae bacterium | reverse complement strand
CGTTTCCGCGAAGTCCCATACCAAGAGCCTCGGTAAGGCAGTTCATTGAGTTAGCGGTATACATACCTGAGCAAGAACCGCAGGTAGGGCAAACATTTTCTACAAAATTCTCAACATCATCTTCTGTCATGGTTCCTGCAGCATATGAACCTACTGCCTCAAACATAGAAGAAAGTGAACGCTTCTGTCCGCCAACATGTCCGGCAAGCATAGGACCGCCTGAAACAAATACTGTAGGAAGGTCAAGTCTTGCTGCAGCCATCAAAAGACCGGGAACGTTCTTATCGCAGTTGGGAACCATTACAAGAGCATCAAACTGATGAGCAAGTGCCATGCATTCGGTTGAATCGGCGATCAAATCTCTTGTAACAAGAGAATACTTCATTCCGATATGACCCATTGCAATACCGTCACATACAGCAATTGCGGGGAACACTACAGGAACACCACCGGCCTCAGCAACGCCGAGCTTAACTGCATCAACAATCTTATCGATATTCATATGGCCGGGTACAATCTCATTGTATGAGCTTACGATACCAACCATAGGTTTCTTCATTTCATCTTTTGTAAATCCAAGTGCATTGAATAAACTTCTTGCAGGTGCCTGCTGCATGCCTGCTCTTGCGTTATCACTTCTCATTGTGATTCCTCCAAAATATATTGTTAAATACTTATTCCAAATTAATTATATTCTCTCGCAAAGAAGGTCACCCATTTCTGAGCATGAAACCTTAGTTGTTCCCTCTGAGTAGATATCAACTGTTCTGTAATTATCCTTAAGTACCTGACGAACAGCATTTTCTACAGCATCTGCTTCCTTATCAAGATCAAAGCTGTATCTGAGCATCATTGCAGCGCTGAGAATTGTTGCAATGGGATTGGCAATGTTCTGACCCGCAATATCGGGTGCTGAACCGTGGCTGGGCTCATAGAGACCAAACTTAGAATCATTAAGGCTCGCGCTCGAAAGCATACCGATAGAACCGGTAACCATACTTGCCTCATCAGAAAGAATATCGCCAAACATATTCTCGGTAAGAATTACATCAAACTGTGCAGGATTCTTAACGAGCTGCATAGCACAGTTATCAACAAGCATATGCTCTACTTCTACTTCGGGATAATCAGCAGCAACTTCATTGACAATTTTTCTCCAAAGTCTTGAAGAATCAAGAACATTTGCCTTATCAACAGAAGTGACCTTTTTACGTCTCTTCATAGCAATTTCGAATCCCTTAATAGCGATTCTTCTAATCTCATGCTCATAGTAAGTAAGAGTATCTACAGCCTTAAGTTCACCGTTCTCCTCAGTAGTGCTTCTTGCACCAAAGTAAAGTCCACCGGTAAGCTCTCTCATAATAAGCATATCAAATCCCGCAGCACTGATTTCCTCCTTAAGAGGGCAAGCAGCAGCAAGTTCCTCGTAAAGATATGCAGGTCTCAAGTTTGCGAACAGATTAAGTTCCTTTCTGATTTTAAGAAGACCTGCCTCAGGTCTCTTCTCGGGGGGAAGTTTATACCAAGGTGAGGTTGAGGTATTTCCTCCGATTGAACCCATAAGTACTGCATCTGCAGCCTTTGCGGTAGCAATAGCCTCATCAGTAAGAGGAATACCATGAACATCGATTGAAGCACCGCCCATAAGGATATCGGTATACTTCATCTCATGACCAAACTTTTTACCTACTGCATCAAGGACTTTTTTAGCCTGTGCAACAATTTCGGGACCTATTCCGTCGCCGGGAATACAAGTAATATTAAGAACCATTTTCTCTAATCTCCTTTTGCAGAAAAAGGGCAGCCATGGCTGCCCTGAATCTTTTTAATTTTATGCCTCTGTACTTGATTCAGATTTCTCAACCCTGCTGATAGCTGTCTTATCCATAGGAATACGGCAGTTACGGTTGTTTCCAAACTCTACAATTACGGTATCATCTGTGATGTCGATAATGATTCCATAGAATCCGGATGTAGTAAGAACGCAATCTCCAACGCTCATATTATTGAGCATTTCCTTGAGACGCTTCTGTTCCTTCTTCTGGGGTCTCATAAAGAAAAACCACATACCAAAAATGATTACACCATAGATTGCAACCATTCCAATAACGCTCATCCATCCGCCTGCAGCTGATACTTCACCCTCAGCAGCGGCCTCAGTAGCGGTTTCAGTCAAAAGAACTAAGTAATTCATTGTAAGCCTCCTAATGCATTTATAAAAAAGTACAACGACTTTATATTACACAAAAATCCCCTTATGGGCAAGTGTTAATATTATCTTTTTTACTCTTCTCCGGCAGCAAAACTGTCAAGCATTGCCTTCTTATAAGCGGCAAATCTGCCTTCATCCAATGCCGTTCTGATTTCAGCCATCATATTATTATAGAAGTAGAGATTATGAAGCACGCATAATCTCATACCAAGCATCTCATCGGCGCAAAGAAGATGTCTGATATACGCTCTTGAATATCTGCTGCATGCGGGGCATTTGCACTTCTCGGATATAGGCCTCATATCATTCTTGAACTTGGCATTTTTCATATTCAGCTTGCCATGTTCAGTGTATACATGACCATGGCGACCGTTTCTAGAAGGATATACACAATCAAAGAAATCAATACCGCGTTCAACACCTTCAAGAATATTGGCCGGCGTACCAACGCCCATAAGATATGTAGGCTTGTTTTGAGGCAAATATGGTACTACATTATCAAGAATATCGTACATTTCTTCATGTGTCTCACCTACAGCAAGACCACCAACCGCATATCCGGGCAAATCCAGTTCGCTGATTCTCTTTGCATGTTCAATTCTGATATCCGCATATACAGCTCCCTGGTTAATTCCAAACAAAAGCTGTTCTTTATTTATAGTTGTATCCAGACTGTTAAGTCTGTCCATTTCCTTTTTACAACGCTCAAGCCATCTTGTTGTTCTGTCTACAGAAGGCTGAACATAGGCACGTTCTGCCTTTGCGGGAGGACATTCATCAAATGCCATTGCAATTGTAGATGCAAGATTTGACTGAATCCTCATGCTTTCCTCGGGACCCATAAAAATAAGTCTTCCGTCAACATGTGAATGAAAAGTAACTCCCTCCTCTTTTATTTTTCTGAGGCCGGCAAGTGAAAAAACCTGGAATCCGCCGGAATCTGTAAGTATCGGTTTATTCCATACCATAAACTTATGCAAGCCGCCAAGATCATGTATCAACTGATCTCCCGGTCTGACATGAAGATGATATGTATTTGACAGTTCCACCTGGCATCCTATATTTTCCAAGTCTTCTGTAGATACAGCTCCCTTAATTACGCCGACAGTACCGACATTCATAAAAAGCGGTGTCTGAACAGTACCGTGAACAGTGGTAAACTCTGCTCTCTTTGCACGTCCTTCGGTTTTTAACAATTTATATTCAGTCAAGGTAAATCTCCCAAAATTCTTCTAATGTAATACCCTGCTCGTACATAACGGTAGCTGCTTCCACACCTACATATCTGAAATGCCAGGGTTCATACTCGATTGTCGTAATATATTCTTTCTCTTTAGGATATCTGAGAATAAATCCATATTTATGTGCATTTTCAGCAAGCCATTTGCCTGCGCTTGTATTTTCAAAGCCCTCACTGAGAGATTTGTATGAATCGCACAGGAAATCAAAGCAAAGACCGGCCTCGTGCTCACTGGTGCCGGGTATTGTAACTGCCTGACCTGCAAGCTTATAAGCCTCCAAATAGCTCATGCCTGTATTCATAAACTTGGTAATCTTATTGTTATAAAGAGATACCTGCATTGATGATGTTCTGTAAGGCGATGCAATATAAAGACCGGTTCCGGCTTTTCTTGCATCTCTTATCAACAACAATACATCCTCGACAGCTCTTTTATCACACTGCCATGAACCATAAACGGTACCCAATTCGACTTTGTAACCATCCGGTATAGAGTGAGTCTTATTTATAAGAATCAATCTTCCGTCATTAGGGTCAAAATTGTAACCGTCATAACTGGTGTTTGGATCGTATAAATTTTCTTTATTTGCTATTCCGTATCTTTCGAGCGCGCTATTAAGCACAGCATCGGTAAGATACAAGTCGGAGGTTTCTTCAATAACCGTAGGTTGTTCGGTTATTTCTGCCTCGACAGGCTGTTCAGGATTTGCCGGATCCGCAGGATCAACAACGGGTGCCTGATTATCAGGCACATATCCGTCCTCACCCTCTGCGGATGCAAAGCTTACGAACAAAGGTATTACCAATGCTGTGCATATAGGAATGGCTATTTTTTTTGATACTTTTCTTAAAACGTTGAGCATCCCCCTCAAACGTGTGGGATTATTGTTTTTCATAAAAATCCAATCTGACTTATAAATTAAAGCTTGTGGAACATAATACAGTTAGGTGTATGTATCTTAAGAGGTTTTCCGTTCATAACCATTGTATGAGCATCAAGATCGATAGCAAAGAAAGTCATGCTGTTGGTCTCGTGGTTAAGTGATACAAGGAATTTATTATTGGGAAAAATCTCCGCATCCTTGGGATACTCACCTGCTATAGGAAGCATAAAGTTCTTTTTGAGCTTACCTGTCTTCTGATCAACATCGTATACAGCAACCGAATTGTCACCTGCAATTGAAGTCAAAAGGTAATTGTAATCGGTAGAGAAACTGAATGCGCTTACTGCATTTGTACCGTATTCCCACTTAAGAACCTGCTGAGACTGAACCTTGGTAAAGTAAGGCAGGCCATTCTTAAATTCATACTCATACACATCAATAAAACACTTCTGCTCATGAAGAATATAGATGAACTTGCCATCCTTTGAGATCTTGATGTGTCTGGGAGCCGACTCAAGCTCGCTTCTGATGATATCAACCAGACGCATTTTACCGCTCACAAGATCAAGAGAATATACATTTACATGGTCCATTCCCTGATCGGCCACAAGCAGATATCTGTTGTCATGAGTCATTCTTGCGCAGTTAATATGAGGACGGAAGTTACGGTTAGCCATACTTCCCATTCCCTTGTGGTAAATTTCATCGGTAATTTTACCGATTGATCCGTCGTCATTAAGCTCAAGTACAGTAAGTTTTCCGTCATGATAACCTGCTACAAACAGATAGCGATCTGTATAATCGGTAGATACATAGCAACCTCTCATACCGTTTATAGATGCAGCATTAATAAATTCAAGAGTTCCGTCCGCAAGAATCTTGAATGATTCTACGCCCATATCCGTAATAGAATACAGATACTTTCTGTTATGGGACTCAGCAAGATATGAAGAGTTACTGATTTCAACTTTATCCTTCTCAATAAATCTTCCGTGATCAATATCTACGTCATAAATACGAATTCCGTGATTATCTCCCTGTGTATAGGTAGATACATAAGCTACATATTTGTTTTTAGCCATAACCGTTGAACTCCAATCTGATGTCTGATTTAAATGAACTGACTAATACACGTATTTTTGTGTATTACATATTTTAACACATAAATAAAATTTTGAATATAATATAAATTACGATGTTTTGACTTATGTAATTAATACTGTTAATATTATTGTTGACTTAAAAATATAAAACAGCTGATTGATACTTTATCAATCACTTTATGAGGTTAATATGGCTGGTTCATCATTTGGAAATATATTCAGAATTACTACATGGGGAGAATCTCACGGTGCCGCTCTTGGAGTGGTCGTCGACGGTGTACCTGCAGGAATCGAGCTCTGCGAGGAAGATATACAGAAATTCTTAGACAGAAGAAAGCCCGGAACCTCCTCTCTCTCAACTCCCAGAAAAGAGGATGACAAGGTAGAGATTTTATCCGGCATTTTTGAAGGCAAGACAACAGGTTGTCCCATTTCAATGCTTGTCAGAAATACTTCTCAGCATTCACAGGATTACAGTGAGATTGCGTCATACTATCGTCCCGGTCATGCCGATTATACATTCGATGAAAAATACGGGTTCCGCGATTACAGAGGCGGCGGACGTTCTTCCGGAAGAGAAACCATCGGCCGTGTTGCCGCAGGTGCCATTGCAGCCAAAGCTCTTGCATCTTTAGGAATAACCGTGGAAGCATATACTACTGCGATTGGTCCCGTGAAAGCATCTCTTGAGAATTATTCAAGGGAGAATGTTCTCAACAATGCAACCGCTATGCCCGACAATGATGCAGATAAAAAGGCACTTGAATATGTTGCTCAGATGAGAAGTGAAAACGATTCTGTAGGCGGTGTTATGGAATGTAAAGTCACAGGATTGCCTGCAGGTTTGGGTGATCCCGTATTTGAAAAGCTCGATGCCAACCTTGCCAAGTCAACCATGAGCATCGGTGCGGTAAAAGCTGTTGAAATCGGTGACGGAACCAAGGTAAGTACTTCTCTCGGAAGTGAAAACAATGATTCATTTATCATAGAGGATGATAATGTATCGAAGAAAACCAATCACAGCGGCGGTATACTCGGAGGAATCAGTGACGGTTCACCCGTTGTGGTCAGAGCATATGTAAAGCCTACTCCCTCAATTTTTAAGTCTCAGGATACTGTTAATAAATCCGGTGAAGAAATCAGTGTTCAGATAAAAGGTCGTCATGATCCCATTATCGTTCCCAGAGCTGTCGTTGTATTTGAATGCATGACAGCCATAACAGTTTTTGACGCTTTACTTCTCAATATGAGTTCAACAATGAACGGAATCAAAAAGTTCTATTCATAAAATTTATTCATAATTCAAGATTCGATTAAATAGTCATAAATAACCATATATAAAAAGCTTGCTAAGAAATGATTGTCACTTCTTAACAAGCTCTTTTTTTATCGCCGCAAAGGTTTCTTTTTCACCTTTTTCAGCAAGCATTTCAAGATAATGAAGCAATTTGCTTCTTGTATATTCATGCAAAGGTGCATCTTGAGTACCGCTGTAATAATAATCCAAAGGATCTTTATCCGTATACTTATCTCCTCTGTACACCTTACTTGCCGCAATTCTGTCCATCAGCATTTCTGCTATATATCTGTCAGGCATCGGTACCGGCACCATCACTTCACAATCACCTTTTCTATAGTGAGAATTGTAATCTATCCAATATTCGTAATGATGCTTATTTCTGCCCTTATGATGAAGCCAGGCAGATGAATAGCCTATATCTTCACGTTCTGCATTGTTTGGACTTCTGTCACCCTGGAAATATTTTGCTCCCACATTAAACTCACTCGGACTGAATTTTGAAAGATCATGAGTCAAACCCTGCCAATATAAACCAATGGCAAAGCAACCTTTTCTTACGAGTCTTCTATGGCGAGCAATGGTACAAAAATGTTTCCACGCTTTTCCCATATATATCTCCCTATATCACTTTACTTTTTTACATATTTCATACAATGCTATAGTATGTTCCGAAAGTTTAACACTTAACTCAGCTACTTCTTCATCAGACTTTTCATCGGATGTAGTAAGAATCAATTTCCAGTCATAACCCTTCGGTGGTCTCGGCATAGACAAAACAGCAGACTCCCAATGCATGTTTATAGCCATATACAGCAGCTTTCCGTTATCGCAAAACATTACACCAAATTCATGTCTGTGTCCTTCAGTCTGTGATTTCCATGCACTTTCACCATGATATGACAATTCAGGATATCCGCAACCGCATACATCCACCATTGACAACTCACGAGCGGAATGTAAAACATCCATTGATTTTCTGATGCCTATTGCAGTCTTAATAAAATCAATGCGATTATTCTGCTTTTTAGCCAAATTCCAGTCAACCCAAGTTATTTTATTATCTAAACAATATGGGTTATTATTACCAAGCTGTGTACGTCCCAATTCATCACCCATATAAATCATCGGGGTACCTGCGCTCAGCATTAACATCAACAATGCATTTTTAACCTGCTTCTTTCGAAGAGCCAATACCTTTGTTTTTCTCGAAGCTCCCTCTTCACCGCAATTCCAGCTGCAGTTATAATCACTGCCGTCGCGATTATCCTCACCATTATCTTCGTTTCTCTTTCTTTCATAAGAAACCATATCGGTAAGAGTAAACGTATTAAATGCGCCAAAATAATTTATATTGGCATAACCTTCATGGTTTTCACGCATTTTTCCTATGGCATCATTTATTGAATACTCATCAGCCTTCAAGAATCTGCGCATAGAATACATATAATCATCTCTGTAAAGAGCATAACGTCTGTCTCGCGCCACACCTGTAATTGCATTATCTATATTTGCACCGTCAAGTCTGTCACACCAGATCTTACTTCCTTTAAGTAAAGAACTGCTGTCAATCAAATCAATCGGTGCATTCTCGCTCAGCAAATGGAAACCGTCAATATGGTATTTAACAGTCCAATATTCGAGGATAGAAACAATCTCCCGTTTTGAAAAATCATTTGCAAAATACATCTGCAAAATGATTTCCTGATCATTGGAATGAATTGCTCTTACCATATCGATAAACTCAGCTGATGTATTTTTCGAATATGAGTATGCTGACTTTGGAGCATAATAAAATCCCGGACAATATCCCCAATAATTGAGTCTTCCGGTCTTGGAATCACATTCGTTAAACTCATTCACAGGCTGAAACTCAAGCGTGGTAACACCTAATTCTTTCAAATAACCAAGCTTATCAATTACGCCTCTAAAGGTTCCCTTATATTTGGTACCTGATGATGAATGTTTTGTAAATCCTCTTACATGAAGCTGATATACAAACGCATCCTCGTAACGAATCTGTGGTTTATTGTCATCACCAAATTCCTGATTAACATCAATCACAGCTTTCAGAGGAAGCGCATTTACAAAGTCTCCGTAAGCAGGTTTGTCAATATATCTGTCGGCTCTTATATCTGTATATACATATTCATTATAATAAAAGGCATATGCCCACTCGTTATACTTATAATCTGCAATAAATACAGAATATATCGAACCTGTATATGAAGCATTTTGAGCAGAATACTTACCAACCGGCAAGCCTGTTTTTATATCATATACCGCAACACCGATTTCAACATTGTCATTAGAACCCACAGCATTCATGTCAGAGCTTGAAACTGCGATATTTACCATCGCTTCTTTATATGCTTCCTCGGCAGGTAATACACATGCGTGCATATTCACCTTGCTTGATTCATATGATTTCTTAGCCTCGATACAATCAATATAAAATAAGCATCCCGAATCAGTAGGAACAGCTTTCAGCGAATTACTATATATATTATTGTTATAAAAATTGAAATGTTTACTCATGTCATAAATTATAGCTTATTGCTAAAGGATAAACAAGAAGGTATAATCCTACATATATAAACAACTGCACTTACAATACACAAAGGAGAATGTAATGAGTAAAAAAACTTTCGAGGCTCCCAAGGAGCAAATGAGCGTAACTCTTGAACTCGATGAACTCGGTTCAGTTGAATGCGAGGTTATTACTATAATTTCAATAGATGACAAGGATTATATCGTATTACTTTATAAGCCCGAAGGAGCCTCAGATGATGAATCTGAGATTTGGTTCTACGGCTACAAAGAGAATCCCAATGATCCTAACGAAGAGCCCGAACTCATATATATCGACAGCGATGAAGAATATGAAATCGTAGCAGATGCGTTTGATGAGTATCTCGATGAACTTGAATATGACGATCTCGATTAATATCACTTAATAAATTAAGTATATGTCAAAACTACATTTGCAAATAATAAAAACATCCACAATAATCAAAAACATCCTATCCGGTCAAGTACCGAGTAGGATGTTTTATTTTTATTCTTTATTTAATGTTATAGTTTATTGATTCTTTTATTATCTTCTTTTTATTCACTTACCAACAATCACCGTCATAATAATGATAATCCGCCTGATCGTGATTAAGCGTATCTTCTCTGTCCTGATTAGCCTGATTCATATATTCTTCAAGCTGCTGCTGAATGGGATCAACTTCTTCAGGCTCCTCTTGACCGTTGGCAGGATCCTGGTTGGGATCTTGATTAGGATCTTGGTCAGGATTCTGGTTTGGATCCTGATTAGGGTCCTGATTGGGGTCTTGTCCGGGATCCTGGTTGGGATCCTGGTTAGGATCCTGATTAGGATCATCAGAATCTCCTCCGCCACCGCCGCTCTGATCTTCATTTATCATGATAAAGTTAGCAAATCTAAGTTCAGTAGCTATAGGATCGTCCGCATGTAAAGTTACTACAGCATCCAATGTACGACCGTTATAGGATACTGTCAGATCAACCTGTACAACATACTCTTCTTCAGCATACTTAATCATAGGGTTGCCGTCATCAATCTCATGTACATAATAATAATGTGTTCCGGCATCCTCAACCTTGTATGTTATAGTAGTAAACTTGATAAATCCGTCAGATTCATTTTGAGAAACATGTTCTACGGCTCCGCTCAATTCTGTTTTGTTCTCATCAGCCACCTCGGTAAATGAGAAATTAAAATCACCACCGCTTAACTGTCTCTGATTTCCTCTGCTGTCATAAAGATACTTATTTCCATAGAATGTAAATGTATCCTTTATATCGGCATAATACTCAATGTAACTTTCAATTTCATTGTAAAGAATCTGAGCTTCTTCATCATGACCGCTTTCCTGATCTTCGTTAGCGCATCCTTTTTCCAAAAGCACTTCCTCAACTTCAAGAAGCTGATCGATAATAGGATCGATATCATCCTTGGAATCAACAGTCACATCAATGAGTTTAAGCATCGCAAGTGATTTATTTACTCGAATATCACATTCAGCTGCTTTGGTAGGCATTTTGTTAAGCGCATCATCATACTGCGCAATAGCCATCTCGTATTCACCCTTTTGGAACAAGATATCACCCTTATTAAAAGAACTGATATATGGCTGTGTAAAACCAAGAAACCAAAGCTTATTAAATTCATAAACATGCTTGTTGTATTTGTTAATCATTACTTCATTACTGATTGTATTCACAAGAAGAATCAGAAAGAATATGAAAAACAAAACCCAAACCGAAATACAAATTTTTTTCTTCATAATTTCACCGAATACTCTTAAACTTTTCTTTCACTAAGTTGCTTTTTGGTAAAGAAGCACTCAACAAGCACCATTACCAACAAAGCAATTACAAAATAATAATATGTATCATCCTTACCGGCTTCAACCTTCTGCTGTTCACCAACCTCAATATTGTCCAGGACATGATCAATCAAGGAATCCAGCTTACTTGTATTGTCCATGTATACATATTCAACGCCAAGATCCTTTGCTATATCCTTCAAATTCTCTTCGTCCATCTTAGATATAGCATTCATATATGCACCCATAGAATAATCATATGTGGTAATTGGAGTAGGCTCAGTATCCTCATCATCATAATAAGAGTTTACATACATCTCTCCGCCCTTGGCAGTTCCATATCCAAGTACAGCACCATCATCTATATACTGTGCCAATTCTCTGAAGCCGTAATCTTCCTCACACTTATTGTCTTCACCGTCACTGATGAAGAATACAACCGTATAAGCGCCGTTATCTTCAGCGCTCTTAAGTTCAGTAAGTAAATTCTTCTTACATACAGAAATATCTGTACCTCTGGCTGCCCATTCTTCAAGAGGTCTGATTGAATTGATTATGCTCTTAATAAATGTGACATCATCGTTGAACGGACACATAATATTCGAAATATTATGGAAGTCAATGACAGCAAATCTAGCTCCAACCATATTATCAATAATGTATGAGCAATCCGATTTTACAGCATCAAGTCTTGTCTGACCGTCGCCCATATCATTTGCAACCATACTGATGGTATCATCAATAACAAAAATAACATTTGCTTTCATTTCATAGGTTGTTACCTTCATCTCATCGTTAGGTACCATTATCCTAAGATTTATTGCAAATATAAGAAGGACCATAACAATCTGTCTGATATATGGCCATATTCCTTTTCTTTTACATGCCAGTAGCAGTACACAAATAACTGCCATAACCGGAATCGGTATAAATGGATTAATCGTCATAGTTTTAACACTCTTGCTGAAACAATAAATATAATAGTAGTTGCCAGTAACCAACCGAACAGGCCTTCGGGGACATCGTAATCTCTTACTTCCTTAGTACCTCCGATCAAAGCACCACTCATCTGCTCGATATCTTCTACAATCATCTTCATTGAGCCTGAATAGTCTTCTCTGTAATACTTACCGCCCGTAGACTCAACAGCCTTTTTCATAGCTTCTTCGTCATCGTCATACATCATGTATGTTCCGACGCCATATACAACGACATTGTTTTTGGTACAAATATCGGCCGCTTCCTGTGTGGTAACAAGCGGAATACCTTCAAGGCAATTATCCGTAGAAAAAATAACAACCTTTGATCTGTCCGGATCATCGCTTGTAAACGAATAAGCTGCAGCAGCAAGTCCGTCTCCGATAAGCGAACTACCACGCTCCTCATTACCGATTATAGTTCCTTCAGAAATATAATCATAATCATACGCAAGATCGTCATAATCATTCCAGAATGAATACATATATGTATTTCTGGCTCTAAGGCTTTCATCAACCTGGTCCAATACACTCAGCACATATTCATAGTCATCTGTAAGGGGACAAAGCAAAACAGGTGTTGTGTTAAAAATCAAAATACCTATTCTTTCATTTTTAAGATCCTTAACAGTCTCTTTTAACGAACCCATAAGTGACTGATTCAGTTCATCTACAGAAGTAGAAATATCCATACAAAGAATAATATCTCTGCTATATTTTTCTTCTTCAATGGTATATCTCTCATAAGGTCTTGCTATCATAAAGCAGCTGAAGACTATGCAACCAACCAATGATACAAGGCTTAAAACAGAAAGAATTCTGAACGAAACCATCTTAAATTTGAAATAACCGGTTTTTCTTACATAATCAAGACCGGCTATTTTTTTACCGTCCTTATATCCCTTTTTCTTGGTGTTAAAGAGAACAAAGAACATAGAGACAAGTATCACCAAAGCGATACATATATAAATCATAAAATCATATCTTAGTTCCATTCAAATACAGCCCTCTTTGTAAAATCAATAGATTCAAGAACATTACCCTTAGTATCCTTAGAGAACTCAGGGGCATAATAGTTATTTACAAGATTATATACAATCGGCTTATCAAGACCTCTCATATCATACAAAGTATACTTATGCGCAGGTGTTCCGGTCGCATCATAAACAAAGGTTCTGAACAGATTACTGAGCTCTGTATAAGCTTCTCTGCTCTCAATCTGACCACCGAGGAACTGTGCTTCAAGCTGTGCAAGTTTCTCAAGATATGTAGTCTTAAGTTCCTGAAGTGACGGTTTTACCACTACAGGCTCCTTCTTTCTCTCCTCCTCAAGACGCTTTCTTTCAGCAGCTTTTCTTCGATTGTTCTCTATAACCTTAACCACAATCAATGCTATAACCGCTCCCAGAAGTAACACTCCCACCAGAACTATCGGCCATACAGCAAAAGACATCGGCTTTTGTAAATCAACGCTATAACTCATGATTTTCCTCGCTTAACATAAAAATATGTTATTCGCTATTTCTTAATACCCTTCTTTATCTCCAGAAGCTTAATGATATTCATATCAACATCTTTGGTTCCGTCAATAACAATATGTGCCACACCATGGCACTCAAGCAAATGATTAGCTTTTCTGTAAATAGCTTCCTTACGTTTCTGCTCCTGCTTCTTTAAGATGCGGCTTTCAGAAATATATGCAGGAAGATATTCACCGTTATCGTTGTTAAATACCTTTTTACCGTTCAAATCGACATCCGAAACCAAAATAACCATCAACTCATGATTCGCCATAAGTGTGGTCAGAGTCTTCTCATCGATGGTTGAAAACTGTTCAAAATCGGTAACCATCAAAAGCATCTGCTTCTTCTTAACCGTTGTGGCCACATAACGAAGTACACCGTGAATATCGGTATTATTGGCCTTGTGAACCTCTTTATCGTAATTGGATAGAATACTTTCGATATTATATACACCCGATTTAAGAGGCGATCCGGTAATCTTACCGTCGGCAGAATACATACTGCTGATATAGTCACCGTTTAGGTTTACAAGATATGCAAAAGTACCCGCTGCATGGATTGCTGCATTTGCCTTAGACCCACCGTTGGGAGCATCCGCAAGCATACGCTTGTTGGTATCAAGTATAAGCATGAAAGAATGCTTCTTTTCCGCAACATACTGTCTTACAAGAAGTTTTCTTGAACGTGCAGATGCTTTCCAATCAACATCTTTAAGTTCATCACCCTCGACATACTCTCTCAGCTCATCAAAATTGAGGCTTCGTCCTTTATATATTGAAGAATATGAACCATCCAAAATGTTACTGGTTTCAAGTCTTGTCGGTATGAATTTGTATTTTTTCAATCCGCTCTGGATTTCAAACACATATTTCAAGTTCATGGTACAATTACCGCTCCTATAATACCGTCAATAATCTTTTCGATTGATACATTATCTGCAACTGCTGAGAAGTTAAGTGAAATTCTGTGTCTGAGAATACTGTAACGGAATGCCTTAACATCATCGGGAATTACATAATTTCTTCCGCTGAGAAGTGCTACCGCCTTAGAAACTTCCATCAAGGCGATAGCTGCACGTGTACTTGCACCCATCTCAACATAGCCGCGAAGCTCTGTAGGAAGAATCTCATCGGCTCTTCTGGTAGCCTGTACAATATCTACGATATATTTCTTAACCTGAGCGGATACAAATACCTTCTTGGTAAGTTCCTGAAGGAATACAATATCTTCAATCGATGCAACCTTCTCGTTGCTTGCAAATACATTTGCCTCAACTCGGTTAAGGATTTCCATCTCATCCTCAGTATTGGGATAAGTAATAACTTCCTTGAGAAGGAAACGATCGAGCTGTGCTTCCGAAAGTACATAGGTACCTTCCTGCTCGATAGGGTTCTGAGTAGCGATTACTACGAATACATCCGGAAGCTTAAATGTGGTACCACCGATACTTACTGTTCTCTCCTGCATGGCCTCAAGCATCGCTGACTGAGTCTTGGCACTTGATCTGTTAATCTCATCAAGAAGAACGAAGTTGGCAAATACGGGACCAAATTTATTCTCGAATGTATTATTGTTCATATTATAAATCTGAGTACCGATAATATCTCCGGGGAGAAGGTCGGGAGTACACTGAATACGTGAGAACTCACCTCCGATAGACTCGGTTACAACTCTCGCAGCTGTAGTCTTTGCAAGGCCGGGAACAGACTCCAAAAGAATATGTCCGTTAGTTATCATTGAAAGTAATATCGAATAACCGAGACCGGGCTGTCCTACGACCTTGGTCTTGTAGTAATTCAAGATATTGTTCGCGATAAGTAACGCCTTATTGCGTTCCTGCTGAGTGATTTCGTTATTCATTTTTTCCTCCATAATCTCATAAATACTTTATTGCCTAAAACGGCACTATAAAAGTTTATCATAATATTTTCAAAAGTTCTATGTTACATTTCACATTAACATACTTTATTCGGTAGCCTTTAGAGTATATTTATCCAAAAAGTAATTAATAAATCGAGACGGTATTGCAATTCTCTCTTTCGTTCCTTTGATGTAATAGATAAACAGGTTTTCGGAACTTCTGGTGACCGCTACATAAAACAATCTCCTTTCTTCTTCGACCGTATCTTTATCAAGCATCCTTCCGTGAGGGAAATTGCCTTCATTACATTCGGATATAACTACATTTTTGAATTCGAGCCCTTTTGATGCATGAACGGTAAGAAGTTGTATTCCAGAAGACTCTATTTCGTCTTTCATTTCCTCCGAATAGCTCCTCTGTGCTTCTTCGTATTCCTCCAAACTCTCGTATCTTTTGGAATCCGTCGTTAACCATTCGATTATCTTTTTATATTCTTCCTGCTTTTCTTTATTGTTTCCCGCAGTTTCCAAAATATAATTCTGATATCCTATTTTCTTTAAAATATATGTTATTGCAGGGTACATAGCCCTTTCATTTATAAAAGACAGATCTTTTTTCAAAATATTTGCACTTAATATAATTTTTTTTGAAAAAATTTTTTCCGCATCATTATTATAATAATCAATCACATTATCTATAGGCTTACCGTCACCTATCAACGACTCACGATTTATATATCTTACAGGCTTATTTATGATTCTTGCAGCAAGTTCCGTCATCTTCCCAGATGTATTATTTGTTTTAAAATTATTCTCAGATTGCAATTTTGCAAGCTGAAGGTATGCCATAATATCCTTTACGATAAAATGCTCATATATATTCTGTTTACGCTCTTTGCATATAAACGGAATACCTTTTTTACTCAAAATCACAGCCAAACGTTGCATTTCAATATTGGTTCTGAACAGCACAGCAAAATCATTGTTTACTTTATCTCTCAAAAAATCAGCCAAAGCATCATAATGAGACTCCTTATTTTCATAACCGCACACCGTAATATGCGCTGAATCATTTCGAGGTCTTGTACTTACAGATTCTTTAGGTATACGCGAGTTGTTTTCTTTGATTATATTCTCGGCCGCTATACGTACTTCTTCTGTATTTCGATAGTTATATTTTAAGTTAATGATATTGCACTCACATTCATCTATGACCTTTTTCATACATCCCGGCTCAGAACCTCTAAAATTATATATACTCTGATCGTCGTCTCCCACCGCGAACAGCTTGGTAGTATCATCCATAAGCATACGTACCACTTTGTATTGAATCGGATTAATATCCTGAAACTCATCTATAAGTATATAACCAAAGCGTCCGTTCCACTTTTCATATACTTTTCTGTTATGGGCAAGCAAATTAAAACAGTCAAAAACCATATCATCAAAATCAATATAGCAATCTGCCTGTCTGCATTTTTCATATTCAGTTAAAATGTCTTGGAAATATACAGAGAATTGCTCATCAATTCGAGCACAAGATTTTTTAATGTCTAAAGTATTTTTATAAAACGAAATTGCATTTATGATACTGTCACATAGATTATTACTATCATCAACCGACAGTTTTTGATTTGTATTAATAAATCGGGAAATTAAGTCAGAAATAATTTTTCTTTTTTGCTTTATAGAGATTATATTCGGTGATTTTACTGATGAATCTCTGAGAATATGATAAAAGACCGAATGAAATGTACCGAAAACCACAGGATAAATCCTGTCGGCTTGTGAAAGAAATCGATTCTGCATTTCAAGAGCAGAATCTTTTGTAAACGAGATGACCAGAATTTGTTCGGGACTTACCTTCAATTTTTCAATCAAATAAAACAATCGTTGAATAATCGTAAAGGTTTTACCCGAGCCGGGGCCTGCCAAAACCAGCAGGTTACCCGACTCATATGTTACAGCTTCAAGCTGTTTATCATTTAGTGCGTTAAGATTAAGCAAGTGAAAGAAGCTCAATACCCTTGCGAATACGCTTAAGGGACTCCTCTTTTCCAAGAATCTCAAGAATCTCAGTAGCTCCGGCAGGGGTCATCTGCTTGCCTGATACTGCAGTTCTGATAGGCCACATTACATAGCCGTTCTTATAGCCTTTCTCTTCTACATACTTAAGAAGAGTCTGATAAAGAGCATCATTTGTATACTCATCCTGAGCCTCAAGAATAGGAAGTACGTCCTTAAGAACCTCAAGTGAAGTCTCACTGTTGGTCTTCATCTTCTTGTGAGTATACATTTCGATATCATACTCGGGAAGCTCACGGAAGAAATCAACCTGTCCCTCAATATCAGGGAATACCTCTATACGAGTCTTTACCATCTTGGCAATCTTCTTCAAGTCAAAATCTCCGGGAAGCGACTTCTCAAGATAAGGCTTTGCAAGCTCATAGAACTTGTCATCATCCATAGCCTTGAAGTACTCACCGTTCATCCAACGAAGTTTTACAATATCAAATACTGCAGGCGACTTGCTGATTCTGTGATAATCAAACTTCTCAATCAACTCGGGAAGTGAGAAAATCTCTTGATTATCCTCAGGTGACCAACCAAGAAGTGCTACATAATTGATAACAGCCTCTGTAAGAAAGCCCTGCTCAATAAGATCCTCAAATGAAGCATGTCCGCTTCTCTTTGAAAGCTTCTTGTGATTCTCATCGGTAATTAGAGGAAGGTGAATATATACGGGAACCTGCCATCCAAATGCCTCATAAAGTCTTACGTATTTGGGTGATGAAGAAAGATACTCATTACCTCTTACTACGTGAGTAATATTCATTGTATGATCGTCTACAACGTTAGCAAAATTGTATGTAGGATATCCGTCTGACTTGATCAAAATCATATCATCAAGCTCTGCATTATCAACAGTAATATCTCCGTAAAGCTCATCATGGAATGTAGTGGTACCTTCATTGGGAATATTCTGTCTGATTACAAAAGGCTTGCCAGCAGCAAGATTTGCATCAATCTCTTCTTTTGACAATCCAAGGCAATGCTTATCATAGATTGTAATAGACTTTCCTTCGTCATCAACCTCGGTCTTAAGAGAAGCAAGTCTCTCCTTATCACAGAAGCAATAATATGCCTCACCCTTATCAATAAGCTTCTTGGCATAATCCATATAAATGCCGGTCTTCATTCTCTCGCTCTGAACATACGGTCCGAATCCGCCGTCTTTATCGGGTCCTTCATCATGAACAAGTCCGGTAGCCTCCATGGTACGGTAAATAATATCAACAGCACCTTCTACATAACGCTCCTGATCGGTATCCTCTATTCTCAGCATAAAGGTTCCGTTGTCATGCTTGGCAACAAGGAACTCATACAATGCCGAACGAAGGTTTCCAACATGCATTCTTCCTGTAGGGCTTGGTGCGTATCTTGTACGAATTTTCTCCATTTTTTCTGTCTCCAAATTAAATATTTTGTTTATTTGTGATTCAAATATTATTAATATTCTAAATCACGTAAATTTATATTCAATATACTAAAAGTATAATTGATATCAATTCTCAGGTACTTTCTTAACAGAAGTAGCCTTAAACTTAGCTACCTCACGCTGCGCTGTAAGTATTGGCAGGTTGGTACCCGCACCGGCAACACATCCTCCGGGACAAGCCATTCCTTCAATCAGACATCCGTTCATCTTACCGGCTTTTGCAAGCATCAATACCTTCTTACATTCAGCAAGACCTTCCGCATGTTCAATATGAATGGGGGTGCCGGGATAATATGCATCTATACAATCGGCAATTGCACTCGCAACACCACCTGCAACACCGTATCCTCTACCCGCAGATGTAGCTCCGACCATCTCATCCATTGCCTTAATCTCTTCAAGCAGCAGTCCCTTGGCCTCAAACATGCCGACCAATTCCTCGAAGGTGATTACAAAATCCACATCCGAACGAACCGTTCTTCTGCTCGCCTCAAGCTTTTTGGAAGCACAAGGTCCGATAAACACCACCTTTGCATCAGGATGCTCCTGCTTAATAATTCTTGCTGTAGCCACCATAGGAGTCAGCTCATTGCTTATCTTATCAATAGTCTCCGGGAAAAGATTCTTCGCCATTACAGACCATGACGGGCAGCATGATGTCAGAGCAAATGACTGTTTTCCCGTAGCAACTTCTCTTACATAATGCTCTGCCTCGGCAATACATCCAAGATCGGCTCCTATTGCAGTCTCGTATACGTCTGCAAATCCCAAATCCTTCAATGCTGTCTTAAACATCTCGGGAGTTACCTTTGAACCAAACTGACCAACAAAAGCGGGCGCAACCTGAGCAATAATCGTTTTACCGGACTGCATAGCTCTGATAAGCTGGAAAATCTGTGATTTATCGGCAATTGCACCGAAAGGACAGCTTACCATGCACATACCGCATGATACACATTTATCATTATTAATCTTGGCACGACCATGTTTGTCCGATTCAATAGCCTGAATACCGCAAGCAGCCTTACATGGTCTTTCCTTGTGGCATATAGCATCATAAGGACAAATCTGATAACATTTACCGCATTTAATACACTTTTCCTGATCAATTACAGATTTACCGTTTACAAAAGAGATAGCTCCCTTAGGACATACCTCCTGACAAGGATGTGCCACACAGCCCATACACTCATTTGTAACAATGTACTTATTCTCAGGACACGCATTACAAGCAGAAGGAATTACCTGCATAAGCGGAGGCTCATAATATTTTTCTGCAATATCACTTTCCTCAATTCCTTCAGTCAAATGTCCTGGATGTTCACGATTTTCAGGTCTGAGACTCATACCCATAGCAAGACGAATACGTTCTCGGATAATCGCTCTGTCTCTGTATACATTTTCCCAATAATCAGAAACTTCATAATCAACAATCTTATAAGGCAATGCTTCACAATCATCTTTAAGATTAGTTGAGTTAAATGCCAAATTTGCAACTTCTTTGAATACTCTGCGTCTGCTCTGTCTAACCGGGGTGTCAATTCCACGCATATCACTCATAAAGTATACCTCTCACTCTAAAACAAACAACAATCACATCGTCTATTTACCAGCTCTTAACAAATGTATCAATATACTGATTTAAGCAATGCTTAATAACTTCTATCGCAGCAGCTCTGTCGCCCACTTCCTTCTCTACTACAGTAGTCTTGTTTTCCAAAGCTTTGTATACGCTGAAGAAATGCTCCATCTCATCCATCACATGTTTTGGAAGATCATTAATATCATGATAACAATTGTAGTAAGGATCGTTAAAAGGTACAGCAATTATCTTCTCATCGCCCTTGCCGTTATCAAGCATGCGCATAACTCCGATAGGATATGCCCTTACAAGTGTAAGCGGCTGAACAGGTTCGGAACACAAAAGAAGAACATCCAAAGGGTCGCCGTCATCACCGTAAGTTCTTGGGATGAATCCATAGTTAGCAGGATAATGAGTCGATGTATGCAGTATTCTGTCTAATACCAGAAAACCCGTCTCTTTATCCAATTCATACTTATTTTTACTTCCTTTTGAAATCTCAATTACACACATAAAATCAGTCGGTGTTACACGAGATGAACTGATTGAATGCCAAATACTTCCGTTTATTTCTTTCATATTAACCTCTAACCTGTCCGTTGCCATAAATCTTATATTTGTATGAAGTAAGTTCCTTAAGACCCATAGGTCCTCTTGCATGAAGCTTCTGAGTACTGATACCGATTTCAGCACCGAATCCGAACTCAAAGCCATCGGTAAATCTGGTTGAAGCATTCACATAAACACAAGCTGCATCCACACCATTGAGGAAAATCTCTGCAGTATCCATATTCTCGGTAACAATACACTCTGAATGATGTGTATTGTACTTGTTGATATGTGCTACGGCTTCCTCAACAGATGCAACTGTTTTCATTGAAAGGATATAATCAAGATACTCTGTACCATAATCCTCCTCAGTAGCAGGAATTACACTGTCTCCGAGAATTCTTACAACGTTTTCATCACCGCGAAGCTCGACATTTTTCTCATCCAATGCCTTTTTGAGCACAGGAAGGAACTTTTCAGCTACAGCCTCATGGATAACCAATGATTCAGCAGCATTACATACACTGATACGCTGAGTCTTGGCATTAATCAAAATTGGAACAGCCTTCTCGATGTCTGCATCCTTATCGATATATACATGGCAATTACCTGTGCCTGTTTCGATAACCGGAATATTGGAATTCTCAACAACCGCTCTGATTAGTCCGGCACCGCCTCTTGGAATCAGTACATCAACATACTTCTTGAGCTTCATGAAGCTAACAGTAGTCTCTCTGTCAGTTGCCTCAATAAGCTGTAAAATATCGGGATTAAGTCCTTCAGCCGAAAGCACTCTTCTGAGGACGTCAACAATTGCTTTATTGGAATTGATTGCTTCCTTGCCGCCCTTTAATATAACCGCATTACCGGTCTTAAAGGTAAGTCCGAAAGCATCTGCTGTTACATTGGGTCTTGATTCAAATATTATGCCTATTACACCGAGAGGAACACGAACCTTTTTAAGATGAAGACCGTTAGGTCTGTCAAATTCTTCTATAGACTCTCCGATAGGATCCGGAAGCTCTGCAATCTGTTCAAGTCCTTCAGCCATAGCGGCAATTCTTTTCTCATTCAGTCTGAGTCTGTCCTGCATACCTTCGCTGATACCGTTATCAGATGCAGACTGAAGATCGATATCATTGGCTGCTATAATTTCAGCACTGCAATCAACCAGTGCTTTTGCACACAAACGAAGTACACTGTTCTTTTTTTCTTCACTCAATGCCGCTGCTTCATACTTTGCTTCGCATGCGCGCATTCCCATCTCATTCAATTCCATAATATGCCTCCAAATGTATTCAAATCAGCTTGCCGAAATGAAAACATCAATACCGTTTGAAAAATATTAATCCACGCAAACAATCTTTGCAGGTTTAATATCAAACACTTCACAAGGAAGTGTATCAATCATTTGAAATCCAAAACCAAAAGCAATACTTCTTTTTTGTAGTTCGGGTTTATCCTCAAGGAATCTGTCATAAAATCCACCGCCGTAACCCATTCTGTTGCCGCATCGATCGAAAGCTACTCCGGGCATCAATATCATTGCCCTGATTACTTTATCCTCATCATATTTATATGCCTCGGAATCGCCGGTAGGTTCCGGTATATTTTTATAACCCAAAACCAATTCTTCTGTAGAGCTGATTCTGTAAAAAATCATGTCTTTTCCTACAACCTTAGGCAAAAAAACAGATTTTTTATCATCCAAAGCTTTATTTATAAATTTATAAGTAGAAATCTCAGAACCATAGGAGGCATAAGCAAGAACTATATCCGACTGAAGATATATATCTTCAGAAGATAATATTTTACTTAACCTACTTCCCGCATCAATAAGTGTATTCTCATCCAATGAGTTACGTTTTGCCAGGATTTCTTTTCTAATACCTTGTTTTATGCTTTTATAATCATACATATAATTGCAAATATTAATTCTTATGAAGGTTACTTACAAATTCAGGCAGATCAAAATTCTCATCCTTGTGAGCTACGAAAAGTGTGCCTTCATTAGAACCGTCCATAATTCTGTGAAGTATCTCTATATCCTTACTGTTGCAGATAATCATATCCGCTCCGGCCTTCGTAGATATAGTAGCAGCAATAAGCTTGGTATTCATTCCGCCTGTACCTACACTGCTTCCGGTTGATCCCTTGCCCATATTCATGTAAGTATCGTTAAGTTCATCAACAACTTCTATAAATTCAGCATTGGGATTTGTTCTCGGATCATCTGTATAAAGTCCGTCTATATCAGACAAAAGAATAAGTAAATCAGCATTTACCATGGCCGCAACAATAGCTGAAAGTGTGTCGTTGTCTCCGATTTCAATTTCGTATGTAGCTACGGTATCATTTTCATTAACGACAGGAATAACACCCATCTTGAGAAGTTCAGAAAAGGTATTTGTCGCATTATATCTGTTAAGATTGTCTACAATTGTATTCTTGGTCATCAGAATCTGAGCAGCAACCTGATTATACTCACCAAAAAGTTTCTGATAAGTCATCATCAGTCTGGCCTGTCCTATAGCTGAGCATGCCTGCTTTTCAGCGGTAGTAAGCGGAACCTTAGATCCCTTAATCTCACTGATATGAACCGCTTTTTTACCTGCAGCAATAGCACCACTGGTAACAAGAATTACATCTTTACCCTGGTTTCTGATATCACAAAGTTCTCTTACAAGCTTTTCAATACGAATATAATCCATATCTCCGGTCTGAGAATGCTGCAATGAAGACGATCCAATCTTAATTACTATTCTCTGCTTGTCTCTAATAGCATTTCTTAATTCTTCAGTCATTTCTTCATAGTCCTTAATCATTTTTTCAAAAAAGCCAAATTTTATTATAAATTCAGTACTTATATTATGTCAAATAAGTAAAACTTAGAATTCACGAATTTATAATTAATTTAACTGATTAACAAATGCGGCTACAGCCTCAGCAACCTTGATTCCGTCGATTGCTGCAGAAGTAATACCTCCGGCATATCCGGCACCTTCTCCGCACGGAAATACACCTTCAATATTACTGATATATCTCTCATCCCTGACAATACGAACAGGTGAAGATGTTCTGCTTTCAATACCGGCTAATATAACATCATCATTTGCAAAACCATGTATAGACCTGTCAAAGCTCTCCATGCCTTCCACGAATGCATGATTAAATTCTTGAGGCATTACTTTCGAAAGTTCGCACCATTTATATAATCCCTTAATCTCAGGCTTAAGCTCCGACTCACTGCAATATATTTCATTGTCTGTCTGTACATCGTCTATAACAGAAGATTTGAATGCTCCGTATCTTTGTACGGGAACACATCCGTCTGCAATCTCAAAAGCTTTTCTTTCCATCTTCCTTTGAAACTCTATTCCCGCAAGAGGATGATCGGATTCAAAATCAGAAGGATTTACAGAAATAATAATCGCACTGTTGGCATTTTCACCTGCTCTGCCGTTATAACTCATGCCGTTTACAGCAGTCATTCCATCCTCAGACGAAGCATTGACAACATATCCGCCGGGACACATACAGAAAGAAAATACTCCTCTTCCCGATTCACTCCTTGCCGTTACTTTATAGGCAGCAGTGCCAAGGTCACCTGCCTCAGTTCTTCCGTATTGCGACTTATTTATCATGCTCTGCTTATGCTGAACACGAAGTCCGACTGCAAAGGGCTTTTGTTCCATAGAAAAGCTTTTATCATACAATACCTTAAAGGTATCTCTTGCCGAGTGTCCTATCGCAAGTACAAGAGCAGTACATTCATACTCATTACCGTCAGAACATTTAACTGAAGTAATTTTGTTATCATTAATAACAAAATCATCCACACAGGTATTAAATATAACCTTACCGCCCAAAGCAATGATTTCTTCTCTGATATTCTTAACTACGTTTTTAAGGACATCGGTTCCTATATGCGGCTTAGCATCGTACAAAATGCTCGAATCCGCACCAAACTCTGTAAACGTACTCATGACAACACGGTTTAAGCCGTACGTATCTTTTATCAGAGTATTTAGTTTTCCATCAGAAAATGTACCGGCACCGCCTTCACCAAACTGTACATTGGAAGCCGTATTAAGCTTTCCCGTCTTCCAAAATTCGGATACTGTTTCGGTTCGCTTATCTACGTCTTCTCCGCGTTCAAGAATAATTGGCTTAAAACCTGCTCGTGCCAAATATAATCCACAAAACAAACCGGCCGGTCCACTACCGATAATTACAATCTTTTCATCGGAATCACCTGTATAAGGGAATTTGTATTCAACACCATCAGAAATCTTCAAATTATTTGAAAGCACTTTATTTCCTTTTGCCTTCTTCATAACCGTAGATTCATTTTTCACATTAAAATCAACAAGAAAGCTGTAGAATAGTTCCGGTTTCTTTCTGGCATCAAGACTGCGTCGAATTATTTGAATATCCGAGATCTCTTCTTTTCCTACTCGCAACGCCTTGGCTATAGCATCTCTAAGCTTCTCTTCATAATTTTGCTGAGGCGTATCCGCATTCAATTTTATCTGATTAATTCTTAACATTTTGCAGCTGCCTCCCCCGCTATATATCCACAGGTCCACGCCCACTGTAAATTATAACCGCCGCATTTACCGTCAACATCCAGAATCTCACCTGTCAGGAAAAGACCTTTATGCTTCTTTGACTCAAAATTCTCGTTTATTTCATGCAAAGGAACACCACCTGCAGTTACCTGAGCCTGATCAAATCCATTATCAGCCACTACATTTGCCTTAAATGCCTTAACCAAACCAACAACTCGTTCAATATCCTCAATAGTGATTCTGTCATTAGGATTGAGACCCAAAGTTTTCAAAAACATAATCACAAGTTTTTTATTAAAAAATCCATTGAAGAATTGTTCCTTTGTTCTGTCGCTGACAAGAAGCAATCTGAAATTGCATTCTGAAATCAATTCATCAGCACTGATATCAGGCATAAAATCTATTGTTACACTTACTTTTCTTTTTTCATCAAGAGCCTTAGATGCGGTTCTGCTTACCTGAAACACAGGAATACCGGACACTCCGTAATCAGTCAGCTGAAGTTCACCACGGTCTTTAGCAAGCACTTTACCATCAGCAGCAACTATTACCTGTGCATTACATCTGACACCGGATATACTTTTCCAGAAGTCACCACTGCATCTTAATCCTATCAAAGCCGGATAAGTCTTCGTGACATTGATTCCGAGTTTTTCTACAAGCTTATACCCGTTACCGTCAGAGCCTGTCTTGGGCGCAGCCTTTCCTCCGGTTGAAATTATTACTCTGTCAAAATACATTTTTTTATTTTCAACAGAAACAACAGTTTTGTTTTTTATGTCTTTATTTTTTACATCTTTATTTTTTACATCTAAATTTTTTGTCGATTTATTCTTTTCTTTTGATGACGATTTATTTTTATCTTCTTCGATCCTAATAAAATGCTCGTAATCTATTCTGTAATCATTCTTATTTGTATGTTCAATACAAGTGACCATACAGTCTGTATTAACTACTACATTTAATGACTCCGCTTCAAATCTCAACGCATCAAGTACCGCAGATGCCTGCTCACTGTAAGGATAAATTCCTCCACGCTTTTCAGTCAGAAGCAATCCCAGGCCTTTGAAATAACTCATAGTTTCATCAAAGCCAAATTTATTAAAAGCAGACACAACAAAATCCCTATCCTCGGAATAATAAAATTCTTCGGAAAGGGATACGTTACTTATATTGCATTTTCCGTTGCCTGTAACAAGGATTTTCTTTCCAACCTTGTCATTTCGCTCAAACACAGTTACCTGAGCACCGTTTCTTGCCGCAGCAATCGCTGCAGTCAGTCCCGATGCTCCACCGCCAATAACAGCTATTTTCAAAACACTACCTCAATTACAATACATGAAGCATCTGTCCCAGGGCATATATCAACTTGTTACCCGGGATATTCTCCATTTCGTTTTCCTTAAAGTTTCTAAACAAAAGAAGCATAACTATATATGCTACTATCATCAGCAAGCTACAGAATACCAAAGTAAATATATTACCCAAATGAGGTGCTATAAGCTTTGACAAAAGCATCGTCAATGCACAACAAATTGCTCCTACCAAAACAGGAATAAAGAAACTGTTCAATGGATCAATCTGCATATCCAATCTCACAATGACCAGTGCTGTATATGCAAGAGTCTGCAACACAAAGTAAATAAGTATAGAAACCATTACAGCCATCATAATATTCATTCCGCCGCCGATAAATGCATTCAGAAGTATACCAAATAGTACGGAACTTACCAATTCAACGATTAATCCAAGCAGCGCCTGTCCATTCATTATTAGCACTCTCAGCATATAAATAGACAGTGTGGCCGTAACTATAATAAAACCTGCATATACATATAGATTATTAATCTCAACAGCATGTTCTTCGGTCAAAAGCAAAGATAAAATGTTCCCTTGAGCAATTAACAATGCGGCACCGAACACACTGTATATGACAGACAAATGAAAACCTGTCTGGAATACCACTCTTGCATGACGCATTTCTTTACGTTTAGCAAATCTTAATGTCTTAGACGCCAAAGGCAAAGCAATCAAAAAACCAAGCATTATAAACAATGCACACGGTGCTGCTATTGTACCGGTCATCAGACCTACAACAGTTGCCAACTCAAAACCGGACTCGATTTTTTTACTTAAAACCACAAACAAAATAATCAGAGGAACAAACATAAAGAAATAATTTATTCCTTCAACAAATCTTCTCTTCCAGACGATGGTAAATACATTTCCGCTGTTATCATTTTTCTGATAATAGTCATCCTCGAATTCACTTGTCCTTCTTTTTACACCCAGGCGAATAATCATAAGGAACACGAGTACAACTATTTCAGCCACCAAAGCAGAGATTAGAATACCCAAATTACCGTATACAGAAGCAAAATCTTCCTGTTTAAGCAATGCGGCAACTTTTTTGCCGTATTCTTTTACAGCCGATGAAAGCATAACGCCCATCACAAAAATGATAGTATTTCTGATTATCGCACCAAAACCTGCCGCAAGTTCATAATTCTTACCCGACAAGTAACCTGCGAAGCCTTCGGAAATCATTCTGATAAAAAATATAGGTCCCATCATCCATGCAAGAAAATATGAATGAGTAAATCCAAGGCATCTGTTCAAAAGCACGGCACCGACTATCGAAATAATAATTCCAACAGCCAGTCCAGTAACCAGTTGCATGGAAAAACTGTATTTCCAAACCAATCTTGCGGATTTGCTTTTACCCTTATGATACTTTCCTTTGATTATTCGGCCAACGATATCCGAAAAATTCTTACCAAAGACAACCCATATAAGCTCATAGAGTAAGGTCACCGTGATAAGGTATCCAATACCGATATCTCCAACCTGCATTCTGAAAATAATACACGAGAAGAAAAGAATAACCAGCGAAAAGTATTCCATTTGTAATTTTTTAACTATTGACTGGTTCATTAATCTACCTTATATCTCGTGTAATACCTAAATCTTCCAACGCTTTCTCCTGTCTGGCTTCCATCACCTTTGCCTCATCCTCGGTCATATGATCATAACCGGACAAATGGAGCATACTGTGTGCCACAAGAAAAGCAAACTCTCTTTTTACGGAATGTCCGTAATCCTCTGCCTGTGAATATATTCTGTCTACAGAAAGAATAATATCACCAAGAATCAATTCATCGGTCTCCGGATCCAAATAATCCGCCTCTTCACCCTCAGGAATATAGTATTCGCCCGGTGTATCAAATAATAGATTAGGAAATGATAATACATCTGTTTCCTTATCAATTCCTCTAAACTGATTGTTATATTCCCTGATACCTTCATTGTCGGTAACAAGGACATTAATTGCAAGGTTCTCATAGGGACAGCTCTCATTTTTCAAAACCTGCTCACCCACACTTCTTGCAACCTCTTCTATATCAAACGGGAAATCTTTTTCTGTTTCATTCTCAACATAAAAAGTCATTTTTCAAATCCCCTTTATTAGTTAATAATTCTTTTACTTACGTGTACGACGCTGTTCATTAGCCTCGAACTTGTCATATGCCTCTACAATTCTCTGTACCAAAGGATGTCTCACAACGTCCTTATTGGTGAGCTTACAAAATGATATTCCCTCAATATTGGAAAGCACTTTGCTTGCAATATCAAGTCCCGACTTGGTACCAACAGGTAAATCTTTCTGTGTGGCATCACCCGTAACTACCACTTTAGATCCGAAGCCTATTCTTGTAAGAAACATCTTCATCTGTGCCGGAGTGGTATTCTGTGCCTCATCGAGGATAATAAATGAGCTGTCCAATGTACGACCTCTCATATAAGCCAAGGGAGCAACTTCAATAAGTCCCTTTTCCATATTCTTAGTAAAGCTTTCAGCACCCATAATCTGATACAAAGCGTCATACAAAGGTCTCAAATACGGATCAACCTTGCTCTGCAAGTCACCCGGTAAAAATCCTAACTTCTCACCGGCTTCAATAGCAGGTCTGGTAAGTATAATTCTCTCTACCTCTTCATTTTTGAAAGCGGTAATAGCCATTGCCATTGCAAGGTATGTTTTACCGGTTCCTGCGGGTCCAAGACCGAAGGTAACCATATTTTTACGAATAGCATCAATGTATTTTTTCTGGCCTACAGTCTTAGGCTTAATCGGTTTGCCATTTATAGTATGGCAAATAACATCACCATCTATATCTTTCATCGACTCAAGCTCATTTGCCTTTTCCATCGATATCGCATAATTTACATTCTGTTCTTCTATCATGTTTCCACCATCCGAAATAGCATTCAGTTCCTTAAGTACACTAATGGCACGACGAACATTTGATTCATTGCCTTTTACGGTAAGTTTGCCGTTTCTGTCAATTACATATACAGAATAATCATTCTCAAGCTTACGTATGTATGCATCATTACTGCCAAACAAATTCTGCATATTTTCTGTTGTCAAAACAATACTCTCTGAATACTCTTCCATTAAATAATTCCCTTAATCAAAGCAGGCACTGTAACCTCATTTCCCGAGAAATGATATGCCTTGATAAATCTTTCCATTGCCACATCAGCCTTCTTTAAATCATTAGCATATATCAAAGCAATGGTTTCGCCTTTTTCAACACAATCGCCGACCTTTTTCTTAAGCATAATTCCTACAGAAAGATCTATTTCGCTCTCCTTAGTCTCTCTACCGCCTCCAAGGATTAATGAACATATACCTATCTCATCGCAATCAATATGTTCAACATATCCCGCCTCTGGTGACTTGACCTCAATGCAATTATCTGCAAGCTTAAGCAAGTCCGTGTTATAAACCTGCTCCGGATTACCTCCCTGCGCCTTTACAAACTCTGCAAGTTTATCAAGCGCCTTACCGCTCGAAATTGTTTCCTTAATCATCTTATTCGCAGTATCAACATCAGGTGCAACACCTCCGTTGATAAGCATCTGGGCGCCAAGAGTATATACCAGTTCTGTAAAATCAGCCGGTCCTTTTCCTTTAAGTGTATCTATGGCCTCGATAACTTCTATAGCATTTCCAACAGCATTACCAAGCGGCTGATCCATGTCAGATATTACCGCTGACATTTTACGGCCTGCATTTCTTCCGATTTCAACCATCTCACGAGCCAATGCAAATGAATCTTCCTCAGTCTTCATAAATGCACCGCTACCTGTCTTAACATCGAGAACTATTGAATCCGCACCGGCTGCAAGTTTTTTGCTCATTATTGAAGATGCTATTAAAGACATATTATCAACTGTCGCGGTTACATCTCTAAGTGCATAGAGTTTCTTATCCGCAGGTGCAAGATCTGCAGTCTGTCCCATTATAGCGATACCGATAGTATTAACATTATTAATAAATGTATCATTTGATATTGCGGTAGAAAAACCATCAAAGCTTTCAAGCTTATCAATAGTTCCGCCTGTATGTCCAAGGCCACGTCCACTCATTTTTGCAACAGGAACACCCAATGAAGCAACTATAGGTGTCAATGCAAGCGATGTTTTATCACCAACACCACCTGTGCTGTGTTTATCTACCTTAATGCCATATATAGCCGATAAATCAAGCTTCTCACCGCTGTCTGCCATTGCCAGTGTCAAAGTCAGCGTCTCACGCGCAGTCATCTTTCTGAAATAAATAGCCATCATCAAGCTACTCACCTGATAATCAGGAATCTCGCCCTTTGTATAACCTTCGATAAAAAACCTTATTTCCTCATCGGTCAGTTCTTTACCATTTCTCTTATTCATAATGATATCGTACATTCTCATAGTGCTACCCTCCACGTTTATGGAATACCTATCACACACCACATTTTTTGCAAATATCTTTTAGACAACACTTGTCACAATAGGGCTTAGTTCTGGCAGTGCAAACAGCGCGACCATGATCAACCAGTCTATGGCAAAATGAATTACCTTCCTCCGCAGGGATCAGCTTCCATAAGGCCTTTTCAACCTTATATGGGTCCTTTTCACCATCAACCAATCCAATACGATTAACCAGTCTGATGCAATGCGTATCAGTCACTATTGCAGGCTTGCCGTATATATCTCCTAATACAAGATTGGCACTTTTTCTTCCCACGCCCGGAAGCTTCAAAAGTTCTTCCATTGTATCCGGCACAACACCACCATAAACATCTCTAAGCATTGTCATACAGGCATATATATCCTTTGCTTTGCTTCGTCCCAATCCGCATGGCCTTACTATTTCTTCAATAGCATCCGCACCTGCATTGGCCAACGAATCAATATCAGGATACTTAGCGTACAAATTCTGAACGACAACATTAACTCGCGCATCGGTACATTGTGCCGCAAGCCTTACACTGACAAGCAATTTCCAAGGCTCAGTATACTCTAACGAGCATCCCGAATCAGGATATTCTTCTTTTAATAAATCTATTACATTTAGTGCTAATTCTTTTTTATTCATACTATTTTATTTGTACTTAGCAATTCAAAAAAATATATAAATATACAGAGTATATTTTACAACATCGAACGCATTTTTTCCATAATTTTTATGACATAGTTGTTCTATTCAATATATATCAACAATAGAAATATTCATATAGAAAAAGAAGAAGCTTTCGGGCTTCTTCTTTTTCTGTCACTAATAATTCGAATAGAATGCTCCATATGTTGTATCCCATAATGATTTATTATCTTCCCAATTTCCTTTTGTTGGTTGTTGTGGAACGTATCCCTCTGCAATTTCAGACCAGTTTCCAAATAAAAATGCCATAACACATTCCTGCACAAAAAACTGCATTCTTTGATACGACCCTAATACATCCTTCAATGATTATTATACCTATAAGTCATCTGGCAACTATCGACTTGCCGTGTCTGTTCCAATAATTAAAAGGATGACAAAACTGCCATCCTTTCCTTGTTTTTCAATATGTTGGATTTTTGAAATCCATTATTTGTGGTACGGTTCATTGTATATTATTCTCTCAGCTCTGTATATCTGTTCCAAAAGAACAACTCTCATGAGTTGATGTGGAAACGTCATATCCGAAAAACTCAAAT
>JAKSRV010000139.1 GCA_024403435.1 Lachnospiraceae bacterium | reverse complement strand
CCCAATAACCTATGTGTACATCAGGGGTGGGCAAGCGAAACACTGCTTCCGATCGTATGCCTTCCCAACAGGGTCGTCATCACTGTAACCTATGACAATACTTCTTCCGAAAAGGAGATCGGCTACGATGCAATCACATACTGATTCCAAGGTCAGACGGTTGGCAATACTCGCACTGTTTGCAGCCCTTTCCTTCGGTATATACGCTGCTGAAGTGTTTATCCCCAACCCAATACCTATTCCCGGCATCAAGCTGGGGCTCTCCAATATAATAATACTTGTAGTTCTCCGAAGATATGGTGTTAAGGACGCATCTTTAGTTCTGATTGTGCGCCTTATTCTATCCTGCCTATTGTTCGGTTCCCTGCTCAGCCTGCTCTACTCTGCCGTTGGCGGAGTAATTTGCCTGCTCGTGGAAGCACTTATTAATCGAATACTAAATGGCAGGGCCATTTTTGTCACTGCCGCCTTCGGTGCGCTATTTCACAATGCCGGTCAGCTGGCCGTGGCCATAGCTGTCACCCGTTCTCCGGGAGTCCTTCTCTATGCACCATACCTTGCAGTTGCCGGAATCATCACCGGACTGATCACGGGTCTCTGTGCATTCTTTATACTCAGGAAACTCCCCAAATTGGAACGCACCGCGGGATAATTATTTCTGTATCCTATGAATTCTTAACCTTCATAATTGCTTCTGTCATTTTGATAGCCCTGACATTTTCTTTAATGTCATGCACTCTCACAAATGCTGCCCCTTGCATTACACCCATTACCGTAGTGGCAAGTGTACCTTCCACACGCTCATTAGAAGGAAGGTCAAGTGTAAGTCCTACTACTGATTTGCGACTCGTTCCCAGGAGTACAGGGCATCCCAATTTATTAAGTTCATCCAGACGCTTGATACACTCCAGATTATTCTCATAGCTTTTGGCAAAGCCCACACCGGGATCTAGAATTATCTTACTTTTTTCTATTCCCGCCTTGTCGGCAATATCTAAAATCCCCTGCATATCCTGCAAGTAATCACTGTAAAAACTCACATATTCCGCTGACGGTCTGTTATGCATCAGACAGCAGGGAAGCTTGCTGTCTGCAATCACCTTCGCCATGGTGTCGTCTTTTGACTCGCCGGGATATTTAAGTCCCCATATATCATTTATCAAATCTGCACCGGCATCTATTCCTGCGCGTGCCACTCCCGCCTTGTATGTATCCAATGATATAGGCACATCAAAGCGCTTTTTTACAGCTTCAATTACCGGAACAACTCTTCCTATTTCTTCCTCGTTTGAAATAAGTGTGTATCCCGGTCTGGTAGACTCTCCGCCGATATCGAGAATATCCATCCCCTCTTCAAGCATCTGCTCCACGTGAGCAAGAGCTCTGTCCACATCGTTCCATTTTCCTCCGTCGGAAAATGAATCGGGGGTGACGTTTAATATACCCATCACGTAGCAATGCTCACGTGTATTAAAATCCTTACCACCAATAATCATCTGACTTATCCTTTCCCATCCTCACAGAACTTATTTTTAATCGTACCTTAAAATAAATAAAGACCACGGTCATAGAAGAAAGCTCCTTCATCCCGTGGTCTGCTGTTTATGCCTTGAGCATATCGTAAAACTGTCTCTTAAGGCTCTCATCCTCGGCAAATACTCCTCTGGTCGCTACAGTTAAAGTCTTACTTCCGGGCTTTTTTACACCTCTCATTGTCATGCAAAGATGCTCTGCCTCAAGAACAACCATCACTCCGTCAGCATCCAAACTGTCCATAATAGCATCCGCAATCTGTCCTGTCATACGCTCCTGAATCTGCAGTCTTCGTGCAAAAATCTCAACCGTTCTTGCAAGCTTACTGATTCCCACCACTTTATCTCTGGGAATATATGCAATATGTGCTTTTCCGAAAAAGGGCATCATATGGTGCTCACACATCGAATAAAAGGTAATATCCTTTTCCATTACCATCTCACTGTCTTCCACACTGAATACCTTTGACAGAACTTCTGCGGGATCCTGCGAATATCCTCCGCAGATTTCCTCATACATTCTGGCTATACGATCCGGTGTCTCCAAAAGGCCTTCTCTTGTTGTGTCTTCACCTATACCTTCAAGGAGTAATCTTACTCCTTCTCTTATCTTGTCCTGATCCATTCTGAATAAGCTCCATCATCTTTCCCAAATACGACAAAGATCCGAATACTATAATCACACCGTCTCTTCCCGCCATGAGACTCGCCATCTCCAGCGCTTCCTCGGGTGAATCCGCCGCCGTAACATTGGGGTTATATCTTTTGACCGTCTCCGCAAGAGTAATCGCGGACAACGCTCTGGGATTGTTCTGAGGTGTCAGAGTAAATATACACTCTGCCTTGGGTGCCGTCAATTCAGCCACCCTCTCATATTCTTTATCCTTTAGCATACCCATTATATAAATGATTCGACTATTTGTAAAATAGAAATCTATAGATTCTGTAAGTCTTTCGGCCGCCTCCTCATTGTGTGCTCCGTCCAAAATGATACAGGGGCGGTCAGCAACTACCTGAAATCTGACAGGCCACTCGGTGTTTTTAAGTCCTGTACGCATAGCTTCATCTGATATCTTTACCCCCTGCATCCTGAGTGCCTCCACAGTCTCAATTGCAAGTGCCGCATTTTTTTGCTGATATCTTCCGAGCAAAGACAGTTCCAGGCGCTTATAGCCTTTGTAAGTAAATACCTGCTTTATCCTGTCTTTATTGAGTCCTCCGTCCTTGAATCCCGCAGACTTTTCAGGCTTGATTGCATCAATATCAACCATACTCAACGGGCATTCGAACTCATTTGCAGTTTCAGTGATTACTTTTGCTGCTTCCTCATGCTGATACTGCGATACCACATAACTTCCTTTTTTGATAATACCCGCCTTCTGCTTCGCAATATCACTCAACGTATCTCCCAAAAATCCCATGTGGTCATAGCTTACCGAAGCGAGTACACTCACAAGCGGTGCAGGAATGATGTTGGTCGCATCAAGCAATCCTCCCATTCCAACCTCGAGCGTCACGTAATCGCACTTTTTTTCCTTGAAATACCAAAATGCCAGCGCCGTCTCAGCTTCAAATGCCGAAGGAGTATCTTCCCCTGCCGCCTCCATCTCTTCAATGATTGCTTTCAAATACTCAACACCCTTCACCAGCATAGCCTCAGATATCTTCTTGGAATTGACCTGAAAGCGCTCTTTATAATCGACTATGGTGGGAGAAATATATCTGCCCACTCTGTAACCTGCTGCCTTCAATATCTCTGATATGAATGCCAAAGTACTGCCTTTTCCGTTAGTTCCAGCAATATGTATGAACTTTAATTCTTTCTGTGGATTACCCATTCTTTCCAACAGGCATGCAATACGCTCCAAGCCCGGTCTGATGCCGGATCCCTGCAGCTTAAGCATATAATCCATTGCTTCCGTCGTTTTCAAAATAACTCTCCTATTCGTCTCTTTACATCCCCGTGTTAAGAGACAAAAAAGAATCCCGCAAGCGAGATTCTTTTACTTTTACTATTTATAATCCGTGGCCGGTCATATCGTGAATATCAGTCATCTCACCTGTACCGATATCAAGCATATTCACAGTGCGTCGCTTGAGTCTTGCTTCTTCCGAAGCTCTGAGGATAAATTCCTTAATCTCGCGGCACTTTCTTACATGCTTTATCTCCAATGTAGGATGAGTGGTATCTCCGGTATAGCAGATTACCGTACCAACCTTAACAATCTTCTCCGCCAAGGATCTCGTCATCTCAACGTCCTGAACCTTGTACATATAGCAATCATTCTCAGTAGTCTTAAAAAGACCTTCTGTAATGGTAATCATATCATCCACTATATGATACTTGGTAAAGGTAAAAGGTAATCCCAAAAACAGCCAGCGTTTTCTCTCGTTAAACTCCATTGTCGTCTCCCTCCAAATCAACCTCTAAGTCGTGTACATTCAAACTTATCAAGCATCATCAATGCCTTCTTAAATGTTTCGTATTTTTCCTCAACACTTCCGTCTGCCAAAGTAATATCACAGGCAACGGACATTGTAGTCAGCATGTCATCTGTTATTCTGCTCTTAAGAGAGACTAAAATCTCCAGGCGCTTTTCATAGCTGTCGGCCATCAAGAATTCGTCAAGCTGCGGGTCTATATCCGGATTTTCATCCTGCGCATTCGCTTCATCCGTCACTTTCTCGAATCTCATCTGCTGTGTAACCTCAGGATACTTCTCTTTATCAACCGGGCTGCAAAACATTTCAAGCGGTCTGGCATATATCTTACCTTCTCCGTACAACGCCTGATATATCACCAGCTGTTCTCCGCTCTCGGTGTGCTCGGCCACCGCTACTATACGGTACTGCTGTCCCTTAAAATGTCTGTATACTTCTTGTGCCTTGGGAGTATTCATCTCAATCCTCACATCTTTATTTATGACCCGCGTGGTGCTCATATCCTACAAGCCTCACTCCAAGCCCATATAAATATATTATACTCCGTAGACATATTTTTGTCATTGACTATTAATTCTTCATTGCCAAACACCTTATCATCTGATGATAACCGTATTGAAGCTGCAAAACTCGTCCGCAAAACCCAGCTCCGATACCTCATATACAAGACCCGCCAGTTCATCCTCATCAAGCTTATCCAATCTGTTGTGATGCAGCTTAACGGTGTATGTTCTGTTGCCTTCAGCATCGACCACTCTGGTAAC
>JAKSRV010000138.1 GCA_024403435.1 Lachnospiraceae bacterium | reverse complement strand
CGATAATTCAAAAGGAATATTTATATGATACGATTTATATTAGTAAGTATTTACCTGTTTTTGTACCTTATACTCTCTATGCCGGCAATGTTTATTACCTGGCTGATCGGTAAATTCAACAAAAGAGCCGGTGATGTGAGCTCACTGTGGATAGTTAATCATTTCGGCTTCCGCCCGATTCAGTTCTTCGCCGGAGTAAGAGTCAAGGTAATCGGTCGCGACAGAATTCCCGATGAACCTGTATTGTACATAGGTAATCACCGTAGTTTTTTCGATGTAATCCTTACCTATCAGCAGGTTAAAAATCCTACCGGATACGTTTCCAAGAAAGAGATTCTCTATGCTCCTCTTCTCAACGTGTGGATGATTCTTCTTAACTGTCAGTTCCTTGACCGCAAGAATCCACGTTCCGGCATGGATATGCTTCTCAAATCCATCGAATTGATTAAGAAGGGCATTTCCGTATGCATTTTCCCCGAAGGAACCAGAAATAAAAATTCCGACAGTGACGAGTTGCTTCCTTTCCATGCCGGCACCTTCAAGGTAGCTACCAAGGCAGGATGCCCCATTGTGCCCATGACCGTAGTTAATACCAATACTGTATGGGAGGATCACTTCCCCTCTATGAAGTCACAGAATGTAGTCATCGAATACGGCGAACCCATTCCCACCAAGGACCTCAGCAAAGAAGAGCAGAAGCACCTTCACGAGACCGTACAGGCTATTATCCAGCAGACCTATATCGAAAACAAAGCCAAATACGCTGATTTCATCGGTAAGAAAACCAATAAGTAATCTGTAATAACTGTTAAGCTTCTAATAACTGTTAAGCTGCTACTTTTCAAGTTCTGTCAGCAGCTTAACAACTTCCTCAAAATGCATTCCATGTGAGGCCTTAACCAATACATTCACACCAATAGGAAGCATTTCTCTTCTTCCTGATTCAAAGTCCTCTCTGATGCCTGCAATTAGATTGTCTCTGGTATCAAAGTACATAATCTGAGTGGATTTACCACCCTTTTCAAATACCTCTTTGGCAGCATCATACATATTCTTTGAAAGTGCACCGACACAGTAAATATAATCTATGCCTTTCTCAGCCGCATATTGTCCAACACTTGCATGAAGCGCGGCCTCATCTGTACCAAGTTCAAACATATCTCCCAGGATAACCGCGGTGCATCCGTCCGCAAGCCCCAATAGATCAATAGAAGACTTCATCGATACAGGATTGGCATTGTAGCAATCATCTATCATCAGCATATCCTGGAGTTTCACAATATTATTACGTCCGCTGATAGGCTTCATTGCCTCTATTCCGGTCACAATTTCATTCACAGACAAATCCAACAGCATAGCTACATTTGCGGCTGCTGCAGCATTTATCACCATGTGATGACCGGGCAGGGGTACATTCACCGTAATATTTACATTATTTATCCCTTTATCGGGCATATTGAGCACCATCTCGGCACGTGAACCGAGCAGTTTTTTATCCTCACAAGCAATGATAGTCACCGCGCTGTTTGCGGGTGCATTGGCACCACCGTTCAGGTCCTCACTAAAGAAATACGGCTTGTGACCATGCACATCAGACACGGTAATCAGCTTGTCATCGCATCCGAAGAGACATACATTTCCGTTCGGATTCATATGCTTGAAAATCTCAGTCTTTGCCTTCAAAATACCGTCTCTGGTGCCGAGATTTTCAAGATGACACTGACCTATATTGGTGATGACCGCTATATCGGGTTGTGCCATTTCTGACAGTCTTGTCATTTCTCCAAAATCACTGATACCCATCTCAATAACCGCAACCTCATGCTCCTCACGAATCTTAAGCAAAGTGAGCGGTACACCGATTTCATTATTGTAATTACCCTGAGTCCAAAGCACACTGTACTTCTGCGAAAGCACTCCGGCAATGAATTCCTTGGTGCTGGTTTTTCCGACGCTTCCGGTGATTCCCACTACAGGAATTGCCAGTTTCTCACGATATGCCTTGCCGAGCTGCTTAAGCGCGATAAGAGAATCCTTCACCAGGATATAGCTGCCCCAGCTCGATACGCTTGTACCGAATTCCTTCTCAACTTCCTCTGGAGTCTTTTCAGTAATGACAAGTCTTGCCTTTTTATCCTCAAAGACCTGCTTTATATATGAGTGTCCGTCTACACGCTCACCCTTCTGCGCAATAAATACTCCGCCCTCTGTAACCAGTCTCGAATCCAGCACCACACCTGTCACACACGCCTTCATATCAGCCTTGTCAGCATCGGTATAGAATACTGTGCCTTCTACAGCCTTTGCTATATCTTCCAACGTAAAATTCATTTTTCTACCGCCTTTCGCGTATACTCAAAAAATCTCCGCCAATATACAGACGGAGATTTTATTTCACTCATTACAATTATTACTTATCAAAAGCCGTCTTCAAAATAAGCTCGCACAAGTCCTCAAAATTAATTCCTACAGCTGCGGCCTCCTGCGGCAAAAGCGATGTGGGAGTCATTCCGGGAAGAGTATTGCACTCAAGGCAATATACCTCTCCTGATACCTTGTCCATCATAAAATCCATTCTCGCATAGCTGCGATAGCGAAGAGCTTTGTATGCTCTCTCTGCCATAGACTGCATCTTGAGTGTTGTGGCCTCATCAAGCTCAGCGGGACAGGTCTCTATTGCACTTCCGGCCTGATACTTATTTTTATAATCATAGAAACCAACCTTGGGTGCAATTTCAATAATAGGAAGTGCCTTTCCGTCCAGCACGCCCACAGAAAATTCTCTGCCCTTGATGTACTGCTCTACTACAGCTGTATCATCATATTTGAAAGCTTCCTCACAAGCTTTTACGTATTCATCATAATTGTTGGCGATGGTAACACCTACGGAAGAACCACCGTTACAAGCCTTGACGATGCAAGGATAAACTGTAAGCTTTTCAACCTCTGAAGCATCAAGCGGCTGATTTTTATTAGCCACAAAGCCCTTGGGAGTCTGAATATCCCAAGCCTTGAACAAATCCTTGGTAATAGCCTTGTCCATTGCCATTGCAGCACTGGTAAAATCTGTTCCGGTATAAGGTATTCCCATAAGCTCAAAAGCTGCCTGAACCTTGCCGTCCTCTCCGCCGACACCGTGAAGTGCCATGAATACTGCATCAGCCTCCTGACAGATTTTAATTACGTTCGGACCGAAGAAGCTCTTGTCTCCGTCCTTGCGAAGTGCCTTAACAGCTGAAATATCAGGATTGATTTCTGAAATCGAAGCGATTGATGCCGCCCAATCGGTGTCCTTGGTGAACAATCCGCTTATTTCATCATCTGTCATTAATCCCGCGCCGGGTGCGGTCTCATATCCCAGATAAACATCCAGGATAATTGCCTGATGGCCCTTACTTTTAAGAGCCTTGTATATCATACTTCCGGAGATGAGTGATACATCTCTTTCAGTACTTATTCCGCCTGCCAATACTACTACTTTCATATTAATCTCCGTATTTCGCACTTATTTTTAGCATCAATACAATGCCGATGCGAAATCATTTATTTTCTACCAAGAATACTCCCACACAACAGGAGCGGAAGGATCAAGCTTACCGTTCTTTTCCAACAATGCAAGCCACGACAATACTACTATTGCGTCTGCAGGATACTCTTCCTCCGCGTTACAAATATAGCCCTCATAATTGCGGCCCGACATATAATGATCAATACTTACAACAAGCTCATTGTACTGATATCCGTCCAAAACATAATTCATGGCAATAAGCTGTTGCGCATAGTTCAAAAGGATATCCGTGTCCGTCCTGCCATCATTCTGAGGTGCCAAAAGCGTCTTATCCCAGCTGATATCCTCACAGCTCATCAAAAGTGACTGCATAAAGATATCACAAAGGCTTCTGTTAACGGTTCTGTGAGTATTCATATAACACATTGAACCGTACAAATACTTCTCGGAGGTATGTATACTCTCAAGCCCGTTGATGTAACTGTACATATCCGATATAGCTTCACCGTATTCATGGTTACCGGCTACTCTGTAAAGCTCTGCCAACGCCAAAAACTTAGTATCTTCTGCGATTTCTCCGTCACGATTTGTAATACCGGAATAAAGAGTCTTCGCATCCGAAATCCATTTATCCGGAAGCTTGGCATCCTCTGCATCACCTTCAACAGGACTGTAATTGAAGCTCATCTTCGCCTCAATAGCTGCCATCAGTCCGGCTTCATCTGCATTCAAGCCGCTCGCATCATATGCTTCAATCCATTTTTTTACAGCATCCCAAAGCTTGGAACTGTCCTTCAATGAAATCGAATATCTCTCACCGATATAAAGAAGTGAATAAACCTCATCGAGAGTGATACTCATATCTTCACATTTAGCAAATTCCGTCTCGATAAAGCTGTCAAATTCGGCTTCATAATACCCGTCTATTATCTCAAAGGAATATGATCTTCCGAGCGTATTCTCCTCAATGTAGTAGGTTCCTTCTTTTACTATCTCGCCAAACTTAATCTTGGCATGATAAACTTCCTTTTCGCTGTCATATGTCACCTTTTCAGGCACTGTCTCGAGGACCACTTCACCGCTCTTCTCATCTATTACGTTAAAGCTTGCGGGCATCTGCTCCGCAACCACCCATGCATATTTTACTTCCTGCGAACTGTACGCCCTGCGATCAACAATGATTCCCGGAAGCTGCTCCGGTGTTGTGTAGTCAATCACAGCGTCAGTCTCCATTGAACCCGCGTCAGTGCTGACAACCGGTGTACCCGGTTCATTCACGTCAGCGGTGTTTGTCGTACATGAAGTAAGCAGGATTGCGCCTGCCATAATAAAAGGAGCGTATGAAATTGTCCGAAGCAATCTCATGCGCTCCATATTGATTCTCCCGGAC
>JAKSRV010000137.1 GCA_024403435.1 Lachnospiraceae bacterium | reverse complement strand
TAAGCGCTGTTTTCAATCGTAAAAAGCTGAAAGGAGGTATGCCGATGGAGCGATACATTAGAATGATAAGCTTTTCCGCAGTTTTTATTGTGGGCGGCATACTCCATGCACTTTTTGTGAAGGCAGATTTTGTAGATTGCTTCAGTCAGCTTTTTTGTGGCGTCGTGGTCCTTGTATGGGGGATGCTGATAAAAAGCCGGATTATTGAAAGAAGAATCAGAATAATCTACATGGAAATTGTGGGCGTTTTAGAGGTTTATTTCCTGTTGCAAATCTGTAGGTACAGACTAGTCGACGGAAATGACAGACACCTGTGGTATGCGTATTACATTCCTATGCTGATTATTCCGTTTTTGTTTTTATATCTTACGTTGTATATGAATCGCTCGGAGAAAGAGAAGAGACATCCCATACATTTATTGTTTGCGGTTATGACTTTCGTACTTGCCGGATTGATTATGACCAACGATTATCATCAGCTTTTTTTACGCTTGGATGATGCCATGCAAGACAGTATGAGTACGTCAAATGCAGGTATTCTTTTGTATATATATTGTGTTTATTCATGCGGAATGCTGGTGGCCGCATTTATTATGCTTTTTCATAAATGTAGGATATCTATTCCGAGACGGAAGATTTTGCAGCTGGTAATTATTGTATGTATCTGCGTGTTTTTGTTTATTTCCTATGTGACAGATATTTATCCGAGAATAAACGGAACGAAGCTTTGGAACATCGGAGAAATATTTGCTATCTGTTGTATATTTGTACTGGAAGGATGCATGCAGGTAGGACTGATTACGGTAAATACAGGTTATACCGGGATTTTTCAAGAGACCGACCTTCCGGCAGTTATCCGTGATGTGAGTGGAAAGATTGTATACCGAACCAAGGGTGCAGATGCGGTTCTTAGTCCTTCGGCGGAATCACTTGTGCGTAGCTCTGACATTTCGGGAGGCTCGGTAACATGGGCTGTGGATTTGTCTGCGGTAAATACCTTGAACAGACAGATTACAGAGACCATCGGACAGATCAATGCAAGAAATCATTATCTTACAACGCAAAATGAAATGCAGGAGGAGAAGGCTGCTATCGATGCCCGTAACAGAGTGTATGACCGTATTGCGGGAATGGTCAGTCATCAGCTTGCTCAGATAGAGCATCTGTTGGATTCCGATGAGATTGATTTTTCCAAACGACTCAAAAAAATCGTCGTTTACAACGCATATATTAAGCGTCGAAGCAATTTGGAGCTCCTTCGTGAGAGTGAGGATAGAATCTCTGTAGTGGAAATTATTACCGCAATCAGGGAATCGGTTACTTATCTGGAATTAAATCAGATTAATGTGAGTGTAAATTTCCTGATTGATGGAGAAATGTCTGCCGATGCAGCTGTCCTTGCGTACGATTTTTTTGAGACGGTTGCTGAGCATGTTTTGAATAAAGTATCAATGCTGTCCGTCACCGTAGCAGAAAGAGATGGAATTATTTCCATGAGAATGCTTACGGATATTTCGGATTGTTCGTTCATAGATAAATGGTCATGCAAAGAGCTGACTAAATGTAAGGGAAAAATAGTTAAGACCGAAAACAATCAGGACAGTATATTGGCACTGTTCTTTGAGAGAGGCGGTGATAGATTATGATTACATTTATCAATCTGCCCCCCTTTATACAGAGTGTCATAGGCGTGTATGCGGTTATACTATTCCTACTTTCTACAGCCGGTATAGCAACGGGAATCATGCATAAACATGTGAAGGTGGTTATCATTTCAGCACCGATATGTGTTTTGTTGTATTTATTGGATCAGGCCATTTTTGATATTATTTCCGGTACGTATGTCTTGGGTAGATTTAGGAATGCTGAGAAAGCTTTGGAGGAAGTATCGTTTATTTACCTGTTAGTAATCCTGGTAGTTATAACAGTTATTGAGCTTGGAATATTTTGGTACAACAGAAAATGGACCGACAACAATATCACAGCTCGCTCCATTAAGGAAGCAATAGATAATCTTCCGATAGGTGTATGCTGCTATGAGCCCAATGGCCAAATCGTCTTGAAAAATCATCAGGTTGAAAAAATCTGCAGGGAATATACCGGAGAGCCGCTGTTAAATGCAGTTACCTTTTTATATGAAATCACGGCAGGCAGCAGACAGATAGAAAAGGATAATATCATAAAGCTAAAAAACGGCTCAGTATATGCTTTTAATGACAGAGTAATGAAGGAAAAGGATGATAACCTTCGAATGTTGTCGATAGTCGATATTACAGAGCAGTATCAAAATACGAAAACTTTGGAAGAAAAACAAAGGACCGTATCTAAGCTTAATGAGGAATTAATCCTCTACGGAAAACAGATAGTTGCCTCAATTGCCGCTAAGGAAATTTTGGATGCCAAGGTAAAAATTCATGATGAGCTTGGTGCTAATCTGTTGGCTTCCAAGAGGTATATTTTGACAGGTGGCACTGAGGCGGAGCGTGCGACAATCGAGACTGTACTTCGAAACAATTTACAGTATTTGAAGCAGGAGACAGAGATCACTCCTACAGATGAATTGGCATTGATTTTAGATACCGCTCAAAAGCTGGAAATTAAAATGAATATTTTAGGAAAGATGACGGATTTAGAGCCACAGCGCCATATTATTGTTACGGGAATGCATGAGTGTCTGACCAATACAATACGTCATGCACGTGGAGATGAGCTGACTATTCGACTCGAGGAAACGGATAACGAAATCATGGCAGAGTTTACGAATAACGGTAATGCTCCCGATAAAGAAATCAATGAGCGCGGTGGATTGGCACTTCTTAGGTCACTGACAGAAAAGAATGGTGGAACTATGAGAATAGATTCTGCTCCTCGATTTGTATTGACCTTACGTTTGAAAAAATAGAAGTATTATATGAAGGCGGGAAAAACATATGGCATATAAAGTATTAATAGTAGACGATCAGGCGATGCCTCGTCAGCTTTTTGAAAATATAATACAGAATTCTCAAAACTATGAAGTGGCAGCCAGCGTGGATTCGGCATCAATCGCAGATATCTATTGTGCCAAGATGCCAATCGATATCATTTTGATGGATGTGGTGATGAGCACAGGAATAAACGGAATAGATGCGGCTGCGAGAATCAAGAGCTCTTATCCGCAGATTAAGATATTGATTGTCACATCTATGTCCGATGGCTCATTTATCAAAAAGGCGAGAAAAGCAGGTGTGGATTCTTTTTGGTACAAGGAAGTACAGGATGAACCGCTGCTTTCTATTATGGACAGAACGATGGCAGGGGAGAGCGTATTCCCTGACCGGTCACCGGTCGTATCGTTAGGTGAAGCGAAGAGCACTGATTTTACAGACCGAGAGATTGATGTACTAAGATGTGTGGCAGCAGGCTATTCGGATAAGGAGATAAGCGAATTACTGAATATAAGCTACGGAACAGAACGCGTACATCTCAATAATCTGCTTCAAAAGACTGCATGTAACAGTCGCACTGAGCTTGCTATTATGGCCGCGAAGACAGGAATAGTTGTACCTGAGGTATAGAACGCATTACCACAAAAAATAGACAATCTTGCTGATATGACAGTTATAGTACTCCATTTATAATTAATATTGAAGTTATGACAGAGGCTTGCTTATGAGGGGCCTCATAAAAAGAGGGGGATGGTTAACATCCTTAAACAGTCAATATTAAGGAGGACTATTATGGGTTTCTTTTCTAATCTTTTCGGAAAAAAGAGTTGTTGCATTTGTGGTGCTGAGTGTGGTGTGACCAAGAGAACAGGTATCAAGAACAAGGAATATGTGTGCAGCGATTGCGGTACCAAGTGCAGTGAGCACATCAGACTGTCAGAGTATGACAAGGACGGCATTGTGGAGCATATGGCTCTTATGGAGAAGCAGGAGGCAATCTATCAGAAGTATTTTGAAAGTACCAAGAAAAAGATTTATCCTACAACTCTCGAAGAGGAACAGATTATTTTCATGGATGATATCGGAATGTTTACGATCCGTGACAGAAATAATACCAAGAGAAAAGTAAACCATGATATGTTCCGCTATGATACTGTTGAGTCATATGATTATTACTGCAAGAATGATAAGGACCAGAACGGTAATGAGGTATTCAAGGAGGACGGAATAGTAATCAAGTTCTGTCAGCCCAACAATATAGGAGGGCAGTCTACTGCAACCGGCAGAAGATCACATCCATATGCTAAGAGAGAGGTCGTAGTTACCTTCCGTAAGAGAGACAAGCAGGAGAATTATGCTGACAATGCATTGCAGCATTTTGACTTTATCTTTGGTGTACATCGTGACAGAACTTCTTTGTTTGGAGGACCTTCCGCTCAGAAAAAAGCAGAAATCAAAGCAGGCGCAAATATGCTCGGAGCATTGGCTTCAGTCGCAAAAGCAGCTGCAAAGGATGGGCTTGAGTCTGCTGTGAATAATGCAGATTTACAGGCGAAGATTCAGGGTGCTATGGATGCAGCTGATGATGCCAATACAAGAGGACTGTCTAAGTATACACAGGCAGCCGATGCGGCAGAGATTTAAAAATTACAATGATTTTACTTTAACTTGATAACAGATTTTACATTTTACTTTTAGAATGTCCCTTGTAAAAAACAAGGGGCATTCTTGTTTTTTTTGAATGTATATCGGGTAAGGCCCTACTCGATTCAAACTATAGTAAAGATAGTGTTGTGATGTAGTGCTTTATAATGAGCGTTAAAAATGATAGAATAAGCATATCTGAATTAGTTACGGGGGGGACATACATTAACAAAAGTGAGGTATGCCGAATTAATGAGGAATGTGAAATCTTTTAAGAAATTATTAGCAGCCGGTATGGCGATTGTCACTATCGCAATGACACCTACCGGTGTATTTGCTGAGGAATTACCCGGCGATGAGTATGTGAGCGGCTCAGAGACAGTAGT
>JAKSRV010000136.1 GCA_024403435.1 Lachnospiraceae bacterium | reverse complement strand
GGTATTACTCGCAATGATTTGCTGGTTCACGGTGACAGGGAGCTTGAGGATAGTCTTGATGACTATAATAGTGCAATAATGAGAAGAGGCACGAGGGAACCGCTGCAATATATAATCGGTACAGCGTCATTTATGGGACTTGATTTTAAGGTTAGTCCTGCGGTGCTGGTGCCGAGAGCCGATACAGAGATTTTGGTCGAAGAGATATTGAAAGATTTTCATTCGGGCAGCAGGATATTGGATATGTGTACCGGATCAGGGTGTATTCTTATCAGTCTGATGAATTATTCAAATGATTGTGTGGGCGTGGGAGTCGATCTTTCTGAGGACGCTTTGGAGATCGCGAAATACAATGCAAAACAACTTGTACCCGATAAGGATGTCGTCTTTGTAAAAAGTGATCTTTTCACTGAGATAGATAAGGAAGAACGATTTGATATAATAGTCTCAAATCCACCGTATATTGCGACGGCGGTCATTGAGGAACTTATGCCGGAGGTTCGCGATTATGAACCTCGTATGGCACTGGACGGAACAGAGGATGGATTGTATTTTTACAAAAAAATAGTTGATAATGCTGAAGTTTATCTCAAAAGTGGAGGTATGCTGGCATTTGAGATTGGCTACGACCAAGGAGAGGCTGTGAAGCAGCTGATGCTTGATTATGGTTATAACGAAGTAGAGATAGTAAAGGATTATTCAGACATGGACAGAGTAGTTAAGGGCATCAAGGCATTTCATTTGTAGCCGGGCACGGTGGAAATGTGAATGATTATTGACCGGTTACTATATATGTTAAGGAGACAAAGAAATGTTTGATAAGTTAGATGACCTTTTAATTAGATATGAAGAGTTGATGGAGGAACTTCACTCTCCCGATGTTGCGAACGATACCAATCGTTTCAGAAAGCTGATGAAGGAGCAGGCAAATCTTGCACCCCTTGTAGATGCATACAATGAGTACAAGAAGTGCAAGCAGGATATACAGGATTCACTCGATATGCTTGAAATGGAGAGTGATGAAGAAATGCGTGAGATGCTCAAGGAAACTCTTAATGAGTCAAAGGATCGTGTTGCAGAGCTTGAGGAAGAAATGAGAATCATGCTCCTGCCCAAGGACCCCAACGATGATAAGAACGTAATCGTAGAAATCCGTGGCGGTGCTGGTGGAGATGAGGCTGCTTTGTTTGCGGCTGAAATCTATCGTATGTATGTACATTTTGCAGAGTCAAAGGGCTGGAAGGCTCAGCTTATTTCTGCGGATGAGACAGGTATCGGCGGTATGAAGGAAGTAACCTTCCAGATAAACGGACAGGGTGCCTATTCACAGCTTAAGTATGAATCCGGAGTACATCGTGTACAGCGTGTGCCCGAAACCGAGAGTGGTGGAAGAATCCATACTTCTACTTGTACAGTAGCGGTTATGCCTGAGGCAGACGAGGATATTGATATTGTTGTAGAAGAGAAGGATATCCGAATCGACGTTATGAGAGCTTCAGGAAACGGTGGTCAGTGTGTCAATACTACAGACTCAGCTGTAAGACTTACACATTATCCTACAGGTATTGTTATTTATTCGCAGACTGAGAAGTCTCAGCTTCAGAATAAAGCAAAAGCTATGGCATTGCTCAAGGCAAAGCTGTATGATATTCAGCAGCAGGAAAAGCATGATGCTGAGGCAGAACTTCGACGCAGCCAGATTGGTACCGGTGATCGTTCTGAAAAGATTCGTACATACAACTTCCCTCAGGGACGTGTGACTGATCATCGTATCGGCCTTACCGTTTATACACTTAACAAGGTAATGAACGGTGATATCGGAGAAATACTCAATGCATGTATTGCAGCGGACCAGGCAGCAAAACTCCTCAAGATGAATGAGCAGTAGTTACAATATTTTGTAGAAGTTGGTCTTGCTTTATGGCAAATCTTGTTATGACATTTTTCACGATTATTTGATATAATAGAAATTGATGTTATGTAAACAATGGCTGCACTGCAGTCGGGCTAAAGGGGCCCTAAAAAGTTAGGTGAAAGTGAGAATGTTCAGCATAGGCGATTATGTTGCATGCGGCAACAAGGGTGTATGTGTAGTAAGCGAGATTAAGACGCTTGACATCTCAGGTGTTGACAAGGATGAACAGTATTATATTTTGAAGCCGGTATACAATACCGCCAGTACGGTTTATATTCCGGTGGCTCTTGCGGATGAATCTATCAGACCGGTTCTGAACGCTGATGAAGCCCAAAAATTGGTAGCGGGAATTCCTGATATCGATTGCCTTGATATTTCGAGTGAGAAGCTTGTAGAGGGTATGTATAAAGGCTGCATACGCAGCAATGATGTCAGAGAGTTTGTTCGTTTGATTAAGACAATTTATTATCGCAAGCAGAAACGTCTCGAGGCAGGCCGTAAGGAGACTGCTATAGATTCGAAGTATTTTAGAATAGTATCTGATTTCCTGTTTGGAGAGCTTGCAATATCACTGGATATCCCTAAAAACGAGGTAGAAGGATATATTACCGAGAGTGGATGGGATAAGTAAGAAATGAATATACTTATTATGCGCGTAGCTTAGAAGCTGCGCGCTTTTTTTATATGAGAATACTGTATTATTTTTGATATTTATGTTACGATTATTCTGTATAATTATGTGATTGGAGCGTAATTTATGTCTTTACGATTATCGGATTTTTTAGAATACAATAATATTGTAATACAGTGCCACGATAACCCTGATGCTGATGCATTGGCGAGTGGTTTCGCTTTGCATTGGTTTTTTGAAAAAAGGGGCAAGAAATCCAGATTTGTATACGGTGGTCAGAATGAAGTGCGCAAGTGCAACTTGGTTTTGATGAAGGATGTGCTGAATATTCCTGCAGAGTATGTGACTAAGTTGGAAAAGCCGGACATCATTATCTATGTTGACTGTCAGAAGGGCGAGAGTAATGTTACTGATTTTGAGGCAGATACCTATGCGGTCATCGATCATCATCAGGTGCTTAATGCATTGCCTTCTCTTGCGGAAGTAAGGAGCGGATACGGTTCATGTTCAACTCTTCTAAGTGAACTTATTGCGGAGGAAGGATTTGATATAAATGAATCGGAGAAACTGGCTACCGCATTGTATTATGGTCTAATGACGGATACCACAGGATTTACCGAGTTGCAGCATCCTGCTGACAAGGACCTCAGAGATAAAGCTAACTACAATCGCGCAGATATTGTTCTTTTTAAGAACTCAAATATTTCAAGAGAAGAATTGAGAATAGCGGGTGATGCGCTCAAGCATGCCAGTTATGATGAGAATGCGACTTATGCTATTGTAGAGGCTGAACCTTGCGACCCCAACATTCTCGGTATTATAAGTGATATGGTGCTTGAGGTGGATACTATCCAGACTTGCGTGGTGTACAGTATTTTGCCAATGGGTATAAAGCTTTCTGTAAGAAGCTGCGTGAAGGAAGTAAAAGCCAGCGAACTGGCAGCCTTTTTGGCTGAAGGTTATGGCGGAGGCGGCGGACACCTCGTCAAGGCAGGCGGATTCATGCAAAAGGATTTGCTTTCAAAGAGCAGTTTGGAATATGAACGTAAATCTATCAAGCAGTTCATGATGTCCCGAATGAATGAATATTTTGAGAACACTGAAATAATCTATGCCGGAAACGAAGCTGTGGATACATCCGAATACAAAGTGTATGTAAAAAAGGATGTTGTGTTTGGATATGTGGTTGCAACAGAACTTGCTGAAAAAGGAAGCAAGGTTACTATCCGAACCCTTGAAGGCGACGTAGATATTACCATAGAGGATGATACATATATAGTAATCGGAATCGAAGGAGAAATTTATCCTGTAAAGAAGGAAAAATTCGATAGAAATTACAGAATGTCCGATGAGATATATGAGTATCCCGGAGATTATTCACCTGCTGTTATAAATCTTGCAAACGGTGAAAGAATAGAGATTCTTTCATATGCACGCAGCTGTGTATCTCTTGGAGGCGTAAAGATATTTGCAAAGCCTGTCGATCACAGACTCAAGATATTTACTACCTGGGACCGTGAAAAGTATTATCTCGGTATTCCCGGAGATTATCAGGCTGTAAGAATGGATGATCCGACTGATACATATATTATTGCACGGAATATTTTCTATAAGACTTATGAGGAATGTAGTAAATGAAATACGATGCGTTTATAAGTTATCGTCATGCGGAATTGGATATGGAGATTGCCAAGAAGGTACATGCCGGATTGGAGTCATTTAAGGTTCCGCCTTCTGTACAGAAGAGAGCTACCAAAAAGAGAATAAGAAGAGTGTTTCGCGACCAGGAAGAACTTCCTATAGGAAGTGATCTTGGTGAGAATATCGCTACTGCTTTGTACAATTCAGATTTCCTGGTTGTAATCTGCTCACCCAGAACAATGGGCTCGGAGTGGGTTATGAAGGAAATCGATACGTTCATCAGTATGCACGGAAGAGAGCATATTTTGGCAGTCCTGATTGAGGGAGAGCCGGAACAGTCATTTCCGCCTCAGCTGCGAATTGATGACATGGGTAGGGCAGTAGAACCTCTCGCTGCAGATGTAAGAGGTGCCAACAGACGTGAGCGCAATGAAAAGCTTAAGAGTGAGCTGATCAGATTGGCAGCTCCTATTTTGGGATGCAATTATGATGATTTGCGTCAGAGACATCGTGAGCGTAAACTCAGAAAGACCATGGGAATAGTTGCCGCTGTAACAGGTGGTATTGCCTTGGCGGCAGCAGCTTTCGGTGTGTACAGTACGATTGTTGCGAATCAGATGAAAAATCTGGCTGATGAAAAGTCAAAACTTGCAGAGAAGATGACGGTTATCGCTTCTCAGAAATCTGAATATGCAGACCAGGTTCAATATAATATGGACCAGAAAAACCAGAACCAATCGAGATATCTGGTTGCAATGGCGGATACATTGTTCCGAAACGGAAACCGAGAAGATGCAGTGCTGGTAACACTAGAGGCCCTGCCGACGCCCGGAAGTCTTGCGTCCGATTATTATGACGAAGATGAAGATGATGACGATGATTGGGACGACGAAGAAGATGA
>JAKSRV010000135.1 GCA_024403435.1 Lachnospiraceae bacterium | reverse complement strand
AAGGTTCTTGCAGATCTCGCTGTAAACGATGCTGAAGGTTTTGCAACTCTTGCAGGTCTTGCAAAGAGCAAGCTCAACTAATTAATCATATTGATTATATAGATGAATTTTCAAAGCTTCTCGTCTTAGGACGGGGAGCTTTTTTATTTGTTTAGACTGCGTTTGATGTCTTTAGTGAACTATGAAATTGTACATAACTTAAAATTAAAGCGTTGAATTATCAAAAAATTTACATATATTTCGCAAAAAAACATAAATATGTGGTAAAATAAGATGATATTTTACATATTTTTGTCCGATATATACAATAAGTGCTGATTTATGCTCCGCTGTGAGCGAGAGGATGGATATGGATTATACGCGAAAGGCACAATTGAAAAGGGCTGCTACGATTGTCGGTATATTGCTGGCAATACTGGTTATAGGTATTCCTATATCAGTGGGCTTTTATCTGTCGACCGAATCACACATTGTGCTTCGTGAGGCCAAGAATGCCAAGCTTGCATTGGAGATGACAGCAATCGAGCGTGGTGGAAAGAATGTATATTCACCGGAGTCTGCCGGTGGTATGGCGGATGGTGTATGGGAAAGAGTAAGCACTATAGTTGAGGATGGCAGTGTGCTGGTTCTTGAAGGATATGATGTAAAGCACCAGAGAGTTACTGCTATGACTTACAGTCGGGATCATTTCAAGGCTGTATATACCGTTGATGAGAACGGTAAGGTCAAGTGGGAGATAGATTATCTCGTTAAGATTCAGGAATATTCAGACCAGAATTAATTTGTGAGGATTAACAGTGGAAACATTCAGATATAAGGCAAAAGATGAGACCGGAAAAGAATATTCCGGTACGATGCAGGCGGTTGATGAAAACGATCTGCACAAACGTCTTAGAAATGATAATAAATATTTGGTTTCAGCCAAGGCACTGAAGATTGTAAAACATGTAAAGCGCCTGAAGGCCAATCAGATTGCGGATTACTGCAGAAATATCGGACAGCTTTTGGGTTCCGGTATTACGTTGGTGCGTGCGCTTAAGATTATTTCTGAGGACGAATCAATCAAGGAAAAAGACAGGGCAATATACGCAGATATTCTTAAAAGTGTTCAGTCCGGTATGCCTTTATCAGACGCTATGTCGGATGAAGGATCTGCGTTCCCTCCTCTTTTGATTAATATGTTCCGCTCTGCAGAGACCGCCGGTAACATGGACAAGGTTTCACTGCAGATGGCATCGTATTATGACAAAGAGTACAGACTGGCCAAGAAGATTTCAAGTTCGTTGACTTATCCTAAGATATTGGGTGTCTTGTTGGTTGCTGTAGTTGCCATCATTATGGGCTATGTAGTTCCGCAGTTTAAGTCTCTCTTCGATACGATGGGAACTCTGCCGATTGCAACGAGAATGCTTTTGGGCTTGAGTAATTTTGTAAAAAGCAAGTGGTATGTAATAGTACTTTTTGCAATCGTTGCATTTGTAGTATTTAAGGTACTGATGACCATACCAAACATAAAGCTTGCGGTAGATAAGTTGAAACTGAAAATTCCGCTTATCGGACCGTTGAACAGGATTATTTTCACTGCACGATTTGCAAGAACATTATCAAGCTTGTATTCAGCAGGTATACCTATTTTGGCCTGCTTGGAAATAGCAAGAACCACTGTTGACAACAGATATATCGAGAAACAGTTCGATGAAGTAATTGCAACTGTTAAGAGCGGTGGTAATCTGAGCGCAGCTATTGATTCGGTGGATGGATTCACCAAGAAACTTACCTCTTCAATTCTGGTAGGTGAAGAGTCGGGTTCGCTGGACAATATGCTTACAAGTATTGCGGATCAGATGGAATATGATTCGGAAGTCGCTATGAACAGAATGGTTTCGTTCATAGAGCCCGTGATGATTATCATCATGGCGGTAATGGTTGGATTTATTATGATTGCGGTTATCAAGCCGATTTATGGTTCTTATCAGTCTATTGCTACACAGTAGGACTAGAATCGAGGAAATATGAGTACAGTTATTTATCTGTTTAACCAGGAAGTGCAGGTTGTTGTCGGAGAGGCCGGTAAAAAGTCGACCACCATTAAAACGGCAGAGACTGTAATGGCGCCCGAAGGCAGCATTATCAACGGTATCGTTACCGATGTTGAGAGCTTTACCGAATTCCTGAAAGGCATTAAGCAAAAATTTTCTATTCCTTCAAACGGAGTAAATCTGGTAATCGGCAGCTCTAAGTTTATTGCCAAAAACCTGGATATTCCCACAATGAAGGATAACGAAACGCTCAGATATGTAGAGCGCGAATATGCCGATATGGGAAGAGATGAAGAAGCTTTGATCGGATTCATCAGAATGAATGGCAGCGAGAAGGGAATGTCGAAAATATATGCGGCATCTATCGAGCCGACCTTCATTGAAGGATACATATCTATATTCGAAGCGGCCGGAATCAAGCTTGCCGGAATATATTCTTCAGAGTGCGGACTGGTCAATTATATTTCGCAGAAGATGCTTCAGGAATACAGTACATTCGTAATGCTTGTGGCTGATGCAAAAAATCTTGCAACGGTGCTGTTTATCAAGGGAACATATTATTATTCCAACTCTGTACGAAGCTTCCACGAAAGAGGTACCCCGGAGTACGCGGAGGATATCGGAAAATCGTTGAGCAAATTGCTTCAGTTTTTGCAGGCGAGACGAGTAGAAGAGAACCTGCAGAATGTAATTATTGCCGGTATTAATCCTGACAATCTGCAGATGTACAGACAGGTAGTCAGAGAGATAGATCCGGGACTTAATGTTATTCCTTACAAGCTTGCGTATGAGTATCAAAGATATATGTTTGCCCTCAGTGGACTGTATACAGGTACCAAGGATAACTTCCTCCAGCACTATCAGCGCTATGCTAAGAGTAAGACCGGTGACAAGCCCGGTACTGCATTGGGTAAGGCATTGCTTCTTCCTGCGGCACTGCTGGTGTTACTCATGGCGGTGGTTGTGGTGTTGAATATTGTAAAGTATTCAAAGCAGGCAGAGCTGAATAAAATCCTTGATTATAACGAGGCGGCTCAGTTTGATGTTATCGAGTACGAGAGATATGCATATCAGAATGCTGTGCTCGAAGCAAAGGTAAATTCTACCCGGGAGGTATCAGACAATCTGGTTACCTATCCTTGCGGTAATACTCCTGTGCTCGAAAAAATTAAAAAGTGTGCATTGGGTTATGCGGATATAGAGTACAATTCATTTTCGGCTCCTGCGGGTGAAGTATCTATGACGGCATATTCCGACGAAGTAGAAAAGATTAATCAGTTTATTAAGAGACTTTTGGAAGATGACACTTTCACACAGGTCAATTACACAGGATATACATATAATGATAATACCGATACCTGGAAGATTAATGTGACCTGCGTATTGGCTGAGAGCGTTGGTAAGCCTGAAGGTCTAAGATATGTAGAAGATATGGAATAGGAGGAGCAATTATGAAGACAGAAATGACTGCAAGAGACAGAAAACTCCTCATATTCCTGGCTGTGTTCGTGGTGGTAGTAGGAGTAAGCTATTGGGGAATACGCCCTCTGATTAAGTCTATCAAGAGTATTGATTCGGAAATCGCTATAGCTGAAGAAGATAAAGAAGTTATAGATTATAAAGTCATGCAGCTTCCTATGATGAGAGCTGATCAGGAGATGCTTGAGGAGAAACTCGAAAAATCGCGTGTTGGATACTATGAAGTGATGAGCAGCGATGAGGTGGACAAATACCTAACAGGTGTTATGCTTGATCACGGTCTGTATTCGTATGATTTGAATTTTAGTATTGAAAATGAAGACAGTACTTTGAAGCCGTATTCATATTCTCGAAAAGCACAGATGGAAAATGGTGACTCATGGGACGCAAATTCCGCAAGTGTAGCGACCGGCATCAGAAGAGTAAGCGCGTCTATGAGAGTCGGCGGTACGGAAGAGCAGATTCAAAAGCTCATTGATGATTTGTCGGTGCCTAATCAGAAGCTTTTGCTTAAGAGTTATGAGTGGGAGTATGAGAAGGGCGTTGTGTACAATAATGACGGAACTTACGAGATTGTAGAATCAAGATACTTGAAGATAAACCTTGAATTATTTATGTTAACCGGTGAGGAGTAAGCATGGAATTTCCCAAGAAGCAAAACATACGAATCGGAGATTTGTTGGTTGAGCTTGGTTATGTAAACAGCCAGCAGATTAATGCAGCAATTGAATATCAGAAAGAACACGCAGGTGTTCGAATGGGTAAAGCTCTCATTGATCTGAATTATATCACTGAGGGTCAGATGCTTGAGGCGCTTGGTCACAGACTGAATTATGATGTGGTCAATATTTCGGATATAACTGTAGATGCCAATGCATTGGAGATGATTCCCAGAGCGATGGCTGAAAAATATACCATGCTGGGATATCAGATGGACGATGGTATGTACTATATCATCGTAAACGATCCGCTGAATTTCTATGGTATTGAGGATATCAGACAGGTAGTTGGTATGGAACTTCATATCAGCCTGGCTGAGGAGGGAAGCCTGAAGGACGCTATTCAGTATCACTATTCAGAGGTTTCTGCGAAAAAGGCGGCTGCAAAGGCGGCTACCAACACCCAGACCAGTCTGTTTGAGACTGTCGAAATCAATATCGAGGATAGCAGTGATGATACTCCTATCGTCAACCTGCTGAACAGTATTCTGCTTCGTGCGTACAACTCGAACGCATCTGATATTCATATCGAACCTTTTGAGAAACATACTACAGTACGAATGAGAGTAGACGGTGTAATCTGCGACTTCATGACTCTGCAGAAAAACGTACATAATCCTTTGATTGCCAGAATCAAGATCCTCGGTGATTTGGATATCGCTGAACGAAGAATACCTCAGGACGGACATTTTAGAATCGGTGTGGAGGGCGTCAACCTCAACGTCCGTGTATCGGTAATCCCTACTGTATTCGGAGAGAAGGCCGTAATGAGACTTTTGGCCAACAATTCGACTATCGATCATGCGGGAACCTTCGGTATGACAGAGAAGAACTTCAAAACAGTAAGAAGAATGCTCCAGTCGCCCAACGGATTGATATACCT
>JAKSRV010000134.1 GCA_024403435.1 Lachnospiraceae bacterium | reverse complement strand
TAGAGCGGAGGACTGAAAATCCTTATGTCGCTGGTTCGATTCCGGCTCTGGGCATTTCTATTTGAAAGGACTTAGAAATAAGTCCTTTTTTTATTGTCTTATTTCAGTAATTGAGTATTAATAGTTGCAATTTATGGTATAATAATTTATGTATGCGTATCTATAGTTTTTATTTTTTAGGGATTAGTATGAATAATATTTATTCAAAACTTAAGAGTTATTCAGAGAGTGATTATTATCCGTATCATATGCCCGGTCACAAGAGAAAAAAGCTTACGGATCCGCTTAATACAATAGCTGATATTGATATAACTGAGATTTATGATTTTGATAATCTGTCAGACCCTTCCGGTATTCTTATGGATGCACAGAATAAGTTGGCAAATTATCTTGGTGTACAAAAGTCATATTTTTTGGTCAATGGTAGTACTGTTGGTATATTAACTGCTATTAGTAGTGTTGTTCCTAAGGGCGGTAAACTTTTACTTGCACGAAATGCACATAAATCTACTTATCATGCTATGTGTATTCGAGATATTGCTCCTATCTATGTGTATCCTGATCTTTTACGTAAAATGAATATATATGAAGCCGTAACACCAAAGCAGATAGAAGATGCCTTAGCTGAAAATGGTAAGGATATTAATGCTGTTATTGTGGTTTCACCTACATATGAGGGACGCATTGCAGATATAAAGAAGATATCTGATATAGTACATTCATATGGTATTCCTTTGATAGTTGATGAGGCACATGGAGCGCATTTGGATTTTTCTGATGGTATAGATGGGTATCCTGCGAGTGCATGCAAGCTTGGTGCAGACATTGTTGTCCAAAGTCTGCATAAGACCACACCTTCTCCTACTCAGACTGCTGTAATGCATGTTAATTCAGATTTGGTTGATATAGATAGAATAGACAAGTTTTTGCATGTTTATCAGAGTTCAAGTCCCTCATATCCACTTATGGCCGCTATGGAAGCGTCTGTTGATTATATGATGGAACATGGTGCAGAACGTTTACGCTATATGAAAGAACGTTTTTGCAGCCTCATTGATGACGTAAACAGAGAGTGTATATATATAGAAGCAATGCCTTTTGTTGAGGGTGTTCAGGATGTTGGTAAATTTGTATTTTCTGCAATGAAAGCAGGAAAAACAGGTAAAGATTTAGCAGATATTCTCAGAGATAAATATCATCTTGAATTTGAGATGAGTGTCAGAGAGTATGTTTTGGCAATGTTTACTGTTGCCGATGAAGATGAAGCCTACGACAGACTCAGGGTAGCACTTATAGAATTAGATAAAATATTTGCAGAAGAACTGAAACATTGTATTGATAATTGCTCAGATAATGTGATGACCGGCAGCAATGAAGATTTTGAAATGACCTCTACTTGGGAAAAATCCGAGATATCTGAGTCGGGAAATGTAAATGTTATTAATTCTGAAAATATAAATACTAATTATTCTGAAGCTGTGTATCCTATGAGTGTTGCATGGGATATGAAGGGAACTTCTATAGATATTCAGGATGCTGAAGGATATTGTGCCAACGAATTCATAGGGCTGTATCCACCGGGAACACCGATTTTGGTTCCGGGTGAGAGAATTACGAAGAGTCATATTGATGATTTGCAAAAATATATAGACTGTGGCTATGATGTAACCGGTATCACCAATGGTAAGATTAAAATAATAGATTGATATTTGCTGTGAGGAAACTATGGGAAAAATTTTCTGTGTAATGGGCAAGAGCTCAACAGGAAAAGATACTATATATAAGAAGATATTAGATAACTCTGAGCTATCTTTGGAGAGAATAGTTACTTATACCACCAGACCTATCAGACAGGGTGAGCAAAATGGTGTAGAGTATTATTTTACTGATGAAGAAGGCTATAAGGCTCTGAGTGCTTCGGGTAAAATTGTTGAGGAACGTGTATACAATACGGTTCATGGACCTTGGAGATATTTTACGGTAGATGATGAAAATATACGTGAAAATGCGGACTATTTGGTTATCGGAACACTTGAAGCATATTCCGGACTTAGAAAATATTTTGGAGAAAATCGAGTTTGTCCGATTTTTGTCACTGTTGACGATGGTGTAAGGCTTCAGCGAGCATTGGATCGAGAGAAGCAGCAGGAAAATCCAAAGTACGAAGAACTTTGCAGAAGATTTTTGGCAGATGCAGCTGATTTTTCACCTGAAAAAATCAGTGAGGCAGGAATTGATAAGTTTTTTATCAATAATGATTTGCAGGAATGCATAGCTGAAATTGTTGAATATATTAATATGAATAAATGACCATAAAATCTGATATATAAGGTCATATTTAAGATTGTATTTAAGCTTATATGTAGGCTTATATTATGGTATTAAAGGCGAATAAATAATGGATATTAAAGTCAATCAGGTCCAGCAGGCTCAACAAGTTCAGCAGACTCAGCAGGTTCAGCCAAATGACGGAACCTTCAAATTTATGTTGGCGAGCAACATAGAGGAAGCGGAACTGCAGGGACGTTTGAATGCTTTGATGGAGGAGATTACCAGCGAAGGTCAGAAGCTGGCCAAGCGCCGAGATGTCAAAGACATGCGTCATTACAGAAGTCTTGTTAAGTCTTTTTTGAATGAAATAGTGTCTCGATCGCATGAGTTTTCAAGAGAAAATTTTCTTGATAAACGTGGACGTCACAGGGTGTACGGAATAGTGCGTCTGGTAGATGAAAATCTCGATGATTTGGCTCAGGCGTTGATGAGTGATGAGAAAGACAATATAGATATACTGGGCAAAATAGGTGAAATCCAGGGATTGTTGCTGGATATATTCACTTGATGGTTCACAAGACAGTATTGTGCATTGATATTTATTTATATTTACCTGTTGATATTTATTTGTTGATGTATCGATACATACTTACGGATATATATTTGCTACAAGATTAGAGGATAGTGCATATGGCAAAATTTACAGATATTGTAGGTCAGGAACAGATAAAAACACATCTTCAGCGTGCTATAAGCATGAAAAAGGTGTCACATGCATATATTATCAGCGGTGAAAAATCCAGCGGTAAGGAATTCATAGCAAAGGTTTTTTCACAGACATTGTTATGCGAAAAAGGTGGGGTAGAACCTTGTGGAGAATGTCATTCGTGCAAGCAGGCAGAGGCTATGAGCCATCCGGATATTCGTTTTTTGGCGCATGAAAAGCCCGCTTCTATAAGTGTAGATGATATTCGTGATCAGATAAGTAACGATGTATCAATCAAACCATACAGCGGTGAGTACAAGATTTATATTGTCAGCGAAGCCGAGAAAATGACGGTTCAGGCCCAGAATGCAATCTTAAAGACTCTTGAGGAGCCGCCGGCATATGTTGTAATTATGTTGTTGACCACAAACAGCGGCAGCTTCCTGCAGACTATCAGATCGAGATGTGTAGAAATGGATATGAAGCCCGTTCCGGCAGCGCTTTTGAAGGATTATTTGATGACAGAGATCAAAATTCCCGATTATAAGGCTGATGTATGTGTTGCATTTGCACAGGGAAATGTCGGAAAAGCACGTGAGATGGCGTCGAGCGATGATTTCACAGCAATTCAGAACGCAACTCTCAATCTTGTAAAGGGAATACGTTCAATGGAGTTGAATGAGGCTGTTGCGGCAATCAAGGCAATGACTGAGTACAAGGTTGATCCCGGTGATTATCTTGATATTATTGCGATTTGGTACAGAGATATTCTGTTGTTCAAGGCCACCGGTGAGACCGATAAACTTGTTTTCAGAGATGAGCTTTCTACCATCAGAAGAGTGGCTCAGCGAAGCAGTTATGAGGGAATCGAGGAGGTACTCGAAGCACTTCAGAAGGCAAGAATGAGACTTGGTGCGAATGTTAATTTTGAACTGACAATGGAGCTTTTGTTTATGACCATCAAGGAAAAAGGATGATGGTTTTTGTGCTGAAAAGCATTAATATTTAAATATATTCATATTTGAATGTGCTCATATTCAAAGGTATTCATATTTAAGTACATTCATATCCAAGTGCATTGGCTAAAAGAGAAATAGCTGAATGCATCAAAAGAGAATAACGCGAGGAAGCGCGATAGATATAGTTTTAAGGAGATTTTATATAAATGGCCAAGGTTATAGGTGTTAAATTTAAGAATTCAGGAAAATCATATTTTTTCGATCCCCTGGATTTTGATGTTCATAAGGATGACCATGTAATTGTCGAAACCGGCAAAGGAATAGATTATGGATTCGTAGTATCTGATATCAGAGAAATCGCTGAAGAAAAACTTTTTCAGCCTCTTAAGCCGATTCTCAGAAAGGCAAATGAGCGTGATGAGGCGCAGGTTGCCGAGAATCATGAGAAGGAGAGAGAGGCTTTCCGTATTTGTCAGGAGAAGGTTCATGAGCATAATCTTGACATGAAGCTCACAGAAGCGGAGTATGCGTTTGATAACAGCAAGATTCTGTTCTATTTTACTTCAGAAGGATATGTAGATTTCAGAGAATTGGTTAAGGATTTGGCAGGAATTTTCAGAACCAGAATCGAACTTCGTCAGATTGGTGTAAGAGATGAGGCCAGAGCAATCGGTGGTCTCGGAGCATGCGGAAGACCTATGTGTTGCGCAACTTATCTTGCTGATTTTGTTCCTGTATCTATCAAAATGGCTAAGGAACAGAATCTTCCTCTTAATCCCACCAAGATTTCAGGTGTATGCGGCAGACTTATGTGCTGTCTTAAGAATGAGGAAGAGACTTATGAGGAGCTTAACAAGACGATGCCTGCTGTAGGCGATATTGTAGAAGGCGATGACGGACTTCAGGGAGAGGTATTCTCTACCAATGTTCTCAGACAGCTTGTAAAAGTGCTGGTTGAGGAAGGTGATGAGAAGGAGCTTCACGAGTATGATGCGAGCCAGATTACTGTTATCCGTAAGCGTAAGGGAAAGAAAAATAACGGAAACCGCGTAGAGGATACTGCCGACGAGAAGCAGTTGGCTGCTTTGGAAGACAGAGTAGATAACGGTGGTGAAGATAAGAAGCGTGAGAAACGCGAAAAGAAGGAAAATCGCGAAAATCATGAGAACCGCGATGGCGGGGATAATGGAGCAGGAAACGGTCGTCAGAACGGCAAAGATCGCGAAAAGCGTGAGAACAGAGATAATAACCGCGAAAACAAGGATGCAAACAGAGATAACAATCGCGAAAACAGAGACGTGAACAGGGACAACAATCGCGAAAACAGGGATGTAAACAGGGACAACAATCGCGAAAACAGGGATGTAAACAGAGACAACAATCGCGAAAA
>JAKSRV010000133.1 GCA_024403435.1 Lachnospiraceae bacterium | reverse complement strand
AATATGGCAATCATGTACAGCAGCACCAGAGGTAATGGTGGCAAGGTTACAGCATCACAGGCTATTCTTAAGGGACTTTCAGAGGACGGCGGATTATTCGTTCCCGACAGTATTCCTGCACTTGATAAGTCACTCAAGGAACTTTCAGAGATGACCTATCAGGAGGTTGCTTATGAAGTAATGAAATTATTTTTAAGCGACTTCACAGAGGAAGAGCTCAAGACCTGCATCAACCGTGCATATGATTCCAAGTTTGATACAGAAGTAATCGCTCCTCTTGCAGAGGCTGAAGGTGCTTATTATCTTGAGCTTTTCCATGGCTCTACCATCGCATTCAAGGATATGGCTCTTTCAATCCTTCCTCACCTTATGATTACTTCAGCAAGAAAGAATAACATTAAGAACGAAATCGTTATCCTCACCGCTACCAGCGGAGATACCGGTAAGGCTGCTCTTGCAGGTTTTGCTGATGTTGAGGGAACAAGAATTATCGTATTCTATCCCAAGAACGGTGTAAGCCCTATCCAGGAAAAGCAGATGGTTACTCAGAAGGGTGCCAATACTCTTGTAGTAGGTATCCACGGTAACTTTGATGACGCTCAGACCGGCGTTAAGAAGATGTTTGGTGACAAGGAGCTTGAGAAGGAGCTCGCAGACAAGGGATTCCAGTTCTCATCAGCTAACTCAATCAACATCGGACGTCTTGTTCCTCAGATTGTTTACTATGTATATTCATATGCTCAGCTTCTTAAGGAAGGCAGAATTGCAGACGGTGAGAAGATTAATGTAGTAGTTCCTACCGGTAACTTCGGTAACATCCTTGCTGCATTCTATGCAAAGAATATGGGACTTCCTATTGCAAAGCTTATCTGTGCATCTAACACCAACAAGGTTCTCTATGACTTCTTCGAGACCGGTGATTATGACAGAAATCGTGATTTCCATCTTACTACCAGCCCTTCAATGGATATTCTTATCTCTTCAAACCTTGAGAGACTTATTTATCGTATTGCCGGCAACAGTGCAGACAGAAACCGCGAGCTTATGGCTGACCTCTCTTCAAAGGGTATCTATTCTATAACCGATGAGGAGAAGAAAGGTCTTGCAGACTTCTACGGCGGATTTGCCGATGAGAAGGAGACTGCAGATGAGATCGCAAGAATCTACAAGGGATTCGGATATATCATTGATACCCATACCGCAGTAGCTTCAGCTGTATATCAGCAGTATGTTGCCAAGACCGGCGATCAGGCTAAGACTGTTATTGCTTCAACAGCATCACCTTTCAAGTTCACCAGAAGCGTAATGAATGCTATTGATGCAAAGTATGATTCATGGGATGATTTTGCTCTTGTAGATGAGCTTTCTAAGATTGGTAACGTAAAGGTTCCTCAGGCTATCGAGGATATCAGAAGTGCTGCAGTTGTTCACGATGTTCAGTGTGACATCGATGAGATGCCTTCAGTAGTAAGAGGTTTCCTTAAGTAATATCCGTTTTTTCTGAGGCGGTATTTACGCGGAAACAGTATTGATAAATTAAAGACAAATGAGCAGCTTCGTGTTAATATTAATGCGGAGCTGCTTTAGTTTTGTAATCGGTAAGCGTTCCTATAATCAATGAAAAAGTGAGGTTATATATGACGAACGAAGAAATGCTTTCTCATGTAGACCATACTCAGCTTAAGGCCTTTGCTACATGGGAGGATATAGTTAAGCTGTGTGATGAGGCTGTTAAATATAATTGTGCGAGTGTATGTATTCCGCCCAGCTATATAGCAAGGGTTCACGCCAATTATCCTATGCTGAATATTTGTACAGTTGTAGGTTTCCCGCTTGGATATTCTGTTACCGAGGCCAAGATTGCGGAAACTGAGAGGGCTCTGGCAGACGGCTGTAATGAGATAGATATGGTCGTTAATATTTCAGATGTTAAAAACGGTGACTTCCTCGTTGTTGAGGAGGAAATTCGCAGATTAAAGGCTGTATGCGGTAATCATATCCTGAAGGTTATCATCGAGACCTGCTATTTGACCGAAGAGGAAAAAATAGCGATGTGCCGTGCGGTGACAAATGCCGGTGCTGATTTTATTAAAACATCTACAGGATTCGGAACTGACGGAGCTACCGTCAAGGATATAGAACTGTTCAAGCAGTATATCGGACCTGATGTAAAAATGAAGGCAGCCGGTGGCGTCTCAACCATCGAGGATCTTGAGAGATTTCTTGAGTTGGGATGCGAGAGAATAGGTACCTCAAGAGCAGTTGGACTTGTGGCTGCCAATGGGGCATCAAACGGATCGGATTATTAATAGTTGATATAGTTTTAGGAGGAAAATAGATAATGGAAGGTTTTATTTTTTGCAGCAACTGCGGTAAGCCTGTTGCAATCGGAAAGAAATTTTGTACAGAGTGTGGAACTCCGGTTCCCGTAGATGCAGTAGCACCTACAACTGAAGCAGCCGCAGCACCTGTGGTTGATAATATTGCACCTGTTGCAGAGGCAACACCTGCAGCAAATAATGTGGATGAGGATGCAACCGTATTTGCAAATCCTACTCAGAGCGAGCCTGCAGCTCCAGTGGCAGAGACTCCCGCAGCACCTGTAGCACCTGAAGCTCCTGTTGCTTCGGTGCCTGAGGTACCCGCTGCTCCTGCAGTACCCGAAGTGCCTGTTGCTGTAGTACCTGAGGTACCCGCTGCTCCTGCAGTACCTGAAGCGCCTGTTGCTCCTACAGCACCCGTTGCACCTGTTGCAGCACCTGAAGTACCAGTGACACCTGTGGCACCTGCACCTGCAGTTCCCGAAGCACCTGCAATGACTGCGGCTCAGCAGTATGAGGCAGCAATGGGACAGAAGAGTGTAGCGCCTGCTCCCGCAGTTTATACAACCAAGAAGGCAAGTGTGAGCGCAGATGAGATTCCTGCTGAGTACAGACCTATCAATATGTGGGCATATTATGGACTCGGTATCCTTATCAAGATTCCTGTTATCGGATTTATCGCAACATTTATTCTTGCGTTTGCACCTAAGAATAAGAACATTAAGAACTTTGTAAGATCTAATTTCTGCGAATGGATTGTAAGCGCAATTCTTGCAATAATCTTTGTAGTGGTAATCATTGTTGCAGGAACATCAATCATCACTGCTCTTACTGATATGACCGGCAATAATGCTCTTACAAATGGAGCCAATGACCTTATCGAGGCTATCCAGGAATTGTTCGGAGTATAATTATATAATGACTGATTTAAGGCGAGTGCGGGGAAGTTCTCTGCACTCGTTTTTCTGAGTGAGGAATGATTTATGTATAACGATTTGATTAACGGCAGACTGGGAACTTTACGTTCGTCTATGAGGAACGCAGGAGTGGACTATTACCTTATTACCACCGCCGATTTTCATAATTCGGAATATGTTGCCGACTATTTTAAGAGCAGAGAATATTTCTCGGGATTTACCGGTTCAAACGGTGATTTGCTTGTGTGGGCCGACGGGGCGGCGCTGTGGACAGACGGAAGATATTTTTTACAGGCTGAAGAAGAACTCGCGGGTACCGGTATTGCGTTAATGAGAATGGGTGAAAAAGGAGTGCCGACCGTAGAGGATTTTCTGGTAAAAAACATGTTGCCGGGACAAAAGCTCGGAACGGACGGAAGGTGCATTCCGATAAGCCGTGGAGATAGACTGACGGAAGCCTTAAATAAGGTCAATGACAAGGCCTGTATGGATGCCGAAAATCCTGAAGACAGCAGTCTGGTATGGGATATAGACCTGGCTGATGCGGCATGGGCTGAGAGACCTAATCTGCCTACAGGCAGCATATGGTTCATTGATAAAGAAACAGTCGGGGAGAGTAGGACCGGACGCTTGACAAGAGTGAGGGAAAAGATGGCCTGCGAAGGTGCAAAAGCATTTGTTTTGTCGTCACTTGACGATATTGCGTGGCTGTTTTTGATGCGTGGTTCGGATATAGAATACAATCCCGTTGCTTTGTCATATGCAATTGTGTATGCAGATAAGGTTGTTTTGTATATAAATGATAATACTCTTTCAGGTGCCGATGCAGGTATGTTGGAGGATGAAGGCTTTGTTATAAAAAAGTATTCCGATATAATCAACGACTTAAAAAAGATAGGTACAGATATAGGTTGTGACGGAACAGTAATGGCTGACCCGGACCGTCTGTCGTATGCCTTGTATATGAGTCTTGTTGACAGCAAGGCAAAAATCAAAACTCTGACAAGCCCTACGGTATTAATGAAGGCGGTAAAGACAGAGCGAGAAATCGAAAACGAGCGTCTGGCACATATTAAGGACGGAGTTGCGGTTACCAAATTTATGTATTGGCTTCACTGCCTGCGAGAGGACCCCGCATTTATAAACGGAGACAAAAAGGTTACGGAGATAGAGGCTGCCGAGATTTTGCTTGACTACAGAAAGCAGCAGTCGGATTTCTTGGATCAAAGCTTTGCACCGATTGTTGCGACAGGGGCACACGGTGCAATCATACATTATGAGGCTGATGAAAAGAGCAATGCAGTCATAGAAAAGGATGCGTTTTTGCTGATGGATACCGGAGCTCAATATTTGCAGGGAACTACCGATATCACCAGAACCTTTGTGATGGGACAGCCCTCGGAGATTATGCGTAAGCATTATACCGCGGTTTTGTGCGGCAACTTGGAGCTTGCGGATGCATATTTCCCGGAGGGAACCACGGGCCCCAATTTGGATATATTGGCCAGAAAAGCACTCTGGAAGTACAATCTTGATTTCAGGCACGGAACGGGACATGGAGTGGGCTATCTGCTAAATGTTCATGAGGGCCCTCAAAATATAAATCAAAAAGGCAGAATGGGAAGACTTGGCACTCCTTTTGAACCGGGAATGATTACCTCGGATGAGCCGGGAGTATATATCCCCGGTGAGTATGGTATCAGATTGGAAAATATGATGGTATGCGTCGAAAGGGGAGAGAGCGAGTACGGTCATTTCTACGGATTCGAAACTCTCACAATGGTGCCGTTTGACAGAAGAAGTATTTGCGTCGACGAGATGTCGGAATATGATAAGGAACTGCTTAACAAATATCATTCGCTTGTTTATGAAAATATAGCCGAATATCTGACCGATGAAGAGAGGGAATGGCTCAGGGCGGAGACTGCAAAAATATAGAGAATCAATAAGAATTCTATTCATCAACCTTCTTTAAAATTTGCTAAAAACGACACATATTTATTGACAAAATCTGCCTTTTCGCTAAAATGATATTTAGGTAAATTTGCGTTTGGGTTAGTTTATAATACTAATCGTAAAATGCTAGATAATAAATTGACCTAAGAAAGGAAAATTGCAACATGAGTAACATCG
>JAKSRV010000132.1 GCA_024403435.1 Lachnospiraceae bacterium | reverse complement strand
GGATGCCGTTACTGAAGATGTAGCAGAAGAGTCTGAAGAAGATGCCGGTGATGAAGATTTAGCTGAAGAATCCGAAGAGGAAACTACTACGGAAGATATCGTTGATGAGACTTCTGAGGATACTGCAGAGGATACTGCAACTGATATCGTTGTAGAGGAGTTTGTTACAGAAGACAGTATTGTAACTGCAGTTGTGGATAACGAGAAAGAAATTCAGTACAAAATCAACGGAAATGTATTGTGCATCTCACTTACCAATATTGCAGCTGATGAGTTGGGAGATATTTATTCTGTCAGAATAAAGGCTCCGAATAACAATAATCTGTTAATAAAGTACAGCCCGATTAAATATATGGCAGATATGCAGAATACCGGCAACAGTAACGGAATCAAGCTGATGAGAGCTATGTATTTGTATTACAAGGCAGTAGAAGCATACAAAGGGTGAACAGCACGATAAACAGATGATATAATAGACAAAAATTTTTATTTATGTTGTTGACAATATATAAACAGGGTGCTATTATATCACTGTTGCGCGCGGAAGTGTCGGAATTGGTAGACGAGCAAGACTAAGGATCTTGTGACCGCAAGGCCGTGAGGGTTCAAGTCCCTTCTTCCGCATCAGAAAATAAAAAGCTTCGAGTGTATGCTCGGAGCTTTTTTATTTTCTATTTTATATTGATTAATAGGTATTATGATGATAAGCAAGGAAGTTTGCACACATATTGCGGTTGCGAAGGCATTCTGTTTATAAGATGAGCGATTGTATTGAGGTGAGAGTTTGAATTTATGTTTTAGTGAATCAGTAGGACAGAATTTAGTAAAAAATGCTATAATAACTATTATTTTTCTATAAGGGGGAGAAATATGAAAGGACTTAAGAAAGCAGTAGCGGTTACTTTATGTGCTGCTATGAGTGTGGCAGCTCTGAACGGATGTGCATTTGGAAAAAACGATGAGAGCGCCGAAGAGATTGAAAGACTTGAGAAGAAAATCGGTAAGCTCAAGGACAATGTTGAGGAGCTTGAGGGAGAAGTTGACAGGCTCAAGGCAGAAAATGAAATACTCATGGAGAAAAATGATGAGCTTTCGGATGAGAATGACAGACTTCTCGCAGAGCTTAATAATGAGTATGATTACAATTATAATGATAATAGCAGTTATTGGGTTTCGAGTAGCGATCGTATTTATGTTGATGAAGATGGTAATCCGATTGATCTTGGCGGAATGGAAATCATTATCAGGGACTGGTGGTCTAATCCCGACAGCCGATATTGGCCGACCAATGATTATGAAGAGGCCCGAATGGATTATTATGAATGGCTGGAGGAGACTTACAATTTTAAGGTGGTAAGAACTGCAATATCCGATTGGAATACGGTTCCGTCCGATTATGTGGACTATGTTACATCCGGAGGAGATGACTGCAATTACATTTTCGTACTCAGAAAAGATGCAGCTGTTGCGTCTGCGATGCAAGAAGGATTGATGTATGATTTGAGTACATTGGATTGTCTTGATTTTTCGTTCAGTATGTATCGCGTCAATAACAGTTTTCGTTCGTATTCACAGCATGGATGTATCTATTCTATGGCAACAGGATATGCTGAACCCGGATTGGGAGTGTACTTTAATAAGTCAATACTTATAGATGCTGGAATAGATCCTGATTCTATTTATCAGATGCAGATTGATGGTAAATGGAATTGGGACTCTTTCGAGGATTTGCTGAGGACCGCACAGATGGATATAGACGGTGATGGCGAAATAGACATATTTGGATTGGCAACTAATCCCACAATTATGACTCAGGCAGCGGTATATGCAAACGGAGGAGAGTTTGTCGGATACTCAAACGGCAGATATACCTGTGAAGTTGAAAGTGCTGCTACGATAGAAGCTCTCGAATGGGTGGATAGTATCTATGCAAAATATAAGAGACAATATTACGGTTGGGATGAGTATCAGAGCGACTTTATAAGTGGCAAGGCTGCGTTCTTGGTTGAATATGGATATGCAGGTCTGGAGAATGGATGGATTACTAACAATAGTTACGGAAGTACAAACGGTAATATAGGATTTGTAGCATTCCCTTCAGGTAATAAGGTGAATGGTGGGGAATATTACAACTATTCAGAAGTCAATCCGGTTGTTATCCCGGCTTGCTATGATGCAGACAGAGCATGGAAGATTGCATTTGTATGGAATCTGTGGAGTATGGACCCTCCCGGATATGATGGATGTAATCCTTATTGGTCGAGTTATAGGGAAGGTATATTTGACCAGTACATTAATCAGACGGTTGATTTAATGTGTCATGGTTGTACTATTGTAAATCATTCAGTTATGATTCCAAATTTAGATGTTTCAAGCCAGCTGGGATACTATATTGACGGAGGCGGAAACGCACGAGAAATGGCGGCTCGGGCTGCTGATGAATGGCAAGTATATATTGATGCGGTAAATTAACCGGCTACATGCCCATGAGGAAGATGATTGGTTCTTCTTCATGGGTATTTTTGTGTCAAAAAATAGTATCTGAAAATTATTTTTAAAATGCTGTTGACACCTTATAGAAGCAGTGATATATTTTACTACGACAGGCGTAGTACGACAGACATAGCAACGGCAGGCGTAGTACGATAGTCATAGTAAAAGAGTTGAATTTAACGACATGACGATGGCGTTGATGAAGCTCAGAACAAAAATATAGAAAATTGAATAGATATATTCAGAGAGGTGAACAAATGACAGAAATCAGCAGCGATGTCATCCGCGGATATAATGACACGATGATTTTGTATCTGCTTCTGAATGAACCGTCTTATGGTTATGAACTTTCAAAGCAGATCAAGACTATGTCGGATGGCAAGTATATCATCAAGGAAACAACACTTTATTCAGCTTTCTCCAGAATGGAGAAAAATGGCTACATTGAATCTTTTGTAATGGAGACCGGCGACGGAGGTAAGAAGAGAACATATTACCGTATCACAGAACCGGGACGTGCTTATTACAATGAAAAATGCGAGGAATGGCTTCTGACCAAGGAAGTGGTTGAGAAGTTCATATATGAGGAGAGTAACAATGGAAACAATTAGAAATTATTTGGATGCAATGTTTGCCAATATGCCGAATACTCCATCAGTTATCAGAGCAAGAGAAGAACTTTGGCAGATGATGGAAGATAAATATAATGAGCTTATTGAAGAAGGTAAGACTGAGAATGAGGCGGTAGGAACCGTTATTTCAGAATTCGGTAATCTCTCAGAACTTGCTGAAGCAATTGGAATCGAAGAAGAAGTAAAGCAGCAGGAAATCGAGGTTAAGGCTGAAGTAGAGCCCAAGGTCATTGTCAGTGCGGATGAGGCACGAGAGTATATGAAGGACAAAGCTGATTCAGCATTCAAAAGAGGTCTTGGTATTTGTTTGATCATTATGAGCTTTATCGGAATAATCATCGGAGAGAAGCTTCTTCCTCCCAGCATCGATGCTCTTTCGGTATTGTTTTTCTTTGGAATTATAGCAGCCGGTGTGGTGTTTATCGTTTTGTCAAATACCGTACTCCATAAATGGACATTTTTAAGGTCTGAGAAGTTTACACTCAGCATGGATGCAACAAAGCTGGTTATTGAGGAAAAGGATAGATTTGCCAATACAGCATCAATTTACAAGACTGTAGGTGTTATCCTCTGCGCACTGTGCTGGATTCCTGCAGCATTGCTTGATGAACTCGTACATGTCAGATTCGTGGACGATCTCGGGGGAGCAGCATTGTTCGTTATGGTCGGTATCGGTGTAATGCTTCTTGTTTATCAGGCTCAGATTTTTGAAGGTTATTCTTATCTTCTTAAGACTACCAAGAAGGAAACCATCAAAGCTACATATTCTCCTGAGAAGCAGGTTAAGAAAGTATATTCCAACACTGCGGTAGAATGCATTATGGCTGTATACTGGCCTACCGTTACATGCTTGTACCTTATGCTGAGCTTCGGTCTTGTCGGATGGCTCTGGACCTGGATAATCTGGCCTGTAGCAGCAATTGTAAACGTTATTATCAATAGAAACGCAATGGTTGAAGTACATGAGGAAAAGACAGTTAAGTTGACTAAGGAAACTACTGTAGAGAAGGAGATTATGTGATGAATGTTAAGAAGTTTAGGACAATTTATCTTGCTATATTGATCCCTGTTACGGTTATTGTCTGCGTTAGTTCATTAATGTACAGAGCTGTAATGTTGGGTAAAGAAATCAATCAATCATTAAAGAATGCAAATATAGAAGATTTTTTTGAGGAAATCGGTAATTCATTTAACGGTAACTTTGTAGTCGGTGTTGGAAACGGTTCCTGGGGAAATGTAGAAACAATAGAATATAAGGATATCGAGTTTACAGACATTGATCTTGAACTTGCTTTTGCAAATGTAGAATTTAAGCAGGGAGAAGAGTACAGAGTCGTTGTAGAGTATCCTGAAGATTATATGCCGGAAGTAAAGATTGAAAATGATACACTTATTATTAAGCATGAAAAAAAGAATTATAAGATTAACTTTGGTGGAAACAGTAATGTGAACTGTGAAGTAACCATATATATTCCCGAAGGAGCAGAGTTCGGTCAGGTTGAGATTGAGACAGATCTTGGCAATGTAGAAGTTAAGACTGCACTCATCTGTGATGAGCTTAATATCACTGCAGATCTCGGAAATGTCGAGATGAAGAATGTTGAAGCACAGAGTTTGGATATTCAGGCAGATCTTGGTAACGTAGAAATCAAGGATAGCAGCCTTGGAACCGTACATATCGAAGCAGACCTCGGAGATGTATCTCTTAAGGATTGTAAGTTTGATACTGCTGATATTACCAATGATCTCGGTGCTATTGAAGTAGATGGAGAATTCAACAATCTTACTGCTGAGTGTTCACTCGGAGCATTGGATGTAAAGTGCGATAACTTGGGAACCGCCAAGATGAATCTCAAGACTGACCTTGGAGCCGTAAGTGTAAATGGTGCCAACAAGGGAAGTTCTTATAAGCAGTAAAGGAATGGCTGAGAGGCAGAAATGTTTCTCAGCCTTATATTTCATTTGCGATGATATTTATGAAAGAACGCTGTAAAAGTAATCATTTATTGCTCAAAAACGCCTGAAACGCTTGAAAATCAAGCATTTTTTGTTGCCTACATGATTTTCATATGATATAATCTGAAACTGATTGTGACCGCGTGACGGTCGGACGTAAGGAGGATGCGCAATAATGAGCGTACAGTTAGAGAAATTAGACGGCAATATGGCTAAAGTTAATGTAGAAGTTGCCGCTGACGAGTTTGAGAAGGCTGTAGAAGCTGCTTATCAGAAGAATAAGGATAAGATCGCAGTTACCGGTTTCCGTAAGGGTAAGGCTCCTCGTAAGATGATCGAGAAGATGTACGGTGAGGAAGTATTCTATCAGGATGCTATTGA
>JAKSRV010000131.1 GCA_024403435.1 Lachnospiraceae bacterium | reverse complement strand
GAGGAGACTGTGCAATTGGTTGAACAGCATTTTGGATGGAGCCTGCTTGATGATTTCTCTATTCAAAAGGTGGATGCCGGAACATCACTTAATGATGAATTGTTGGAGTTTATTGAAAACTGCTCATGGGATGAGGTAAAAGCTCACCTGACAGATGTAATCAAGAATAATTCTTTGACAGAATGGGAGTCATTTTTCGTTGCTAAGGTAAACGGTAAAATAGTCGGAATTGCATCTGTTATGAAGGAAGATTATTATCCGTTGCCGGAAGTGAGCCCATGGGTGTCTTCTGTGTTTGTGGCAGAAGAATATCGCGGTCATAGAATAAGTGGCAGGCTTATAACGCATGCAAATGATTATCTTGCACGATTAGGTTTCAAAAAAAGCTATATTCCTACAGAGTATGTGGGATTCTATGAAAAGTACGGATATAATTATGTAACGGACATTACAAATTATGGCGGCGGAATTGATCATCTATACGAGAAATATATTAAATAGAATTACAAGATGAGATAAACTTTTACCGATGCAATTACGATGGTAATTGTATCGGTAAATTTAGTTATGGAGAGGAACATACATGACAGGAAAAGACATTGATGAGAAATTTTTGTGGGAACATGTCGGAATTAAGCTGTCCGGAACATTTTTTATCATTACTGCGGTATTGAGCGTTATAGCGGGAGTGATGTTTGCACTTGCCAAGAAATTTGTTGGAATGTATACACTTGGTATGACTTTATTTGCAATATTTATAATGCTGGCGGCTATTTCATTATTTTTTGCAGTAGGCATTTGGGGGATGGGATTATCTTCAAAAAATAGGATTAATTCATACATAAAGGCGCATGGCAAAGAAAAAATCATGGCAGAGATAAGAGATGCAATTTATGTTCATGAGCAGTTGGGCAAACCTGTTACAGTTTTTTGTAAAACTTTCATTTACGACAAGGATAATAGATTCATAGATGTCGATGATATTGATCTGGTATACGGATACCAAAAGGGAACGTATTATAAGCTGAAGGTATTCTTAAAGAACGGCAAGGAAGCTGAGATGTGTGGCGGTTTGGATTATAAGAGTGAAGAGGCAAAAAGAGTCTTTTCAATTCTGTATTCATACAACAAAGGTATTTTGTTGGGATATACGAGTAACAATCTTAAGGCTCATAAAGAACGTGTTAGGATATACAAGAATTCATAAATCTATGGTATGATAAATATATCAGTTTATTTGATAAATTTCTTTATATGGAGGATAAATATATGTCAAAACAGGAATGGAAGGAAAGCGGAACAGATTTAGGACATGCATTCCAGACTTTTGGAAAAACATTTGTAAGATCGGCAAAAACAACAGGTGATAAGATTACCGATTGGGCAGAGGATAAGAAGCCCGAAGAACAGCCTGAGAGTACTGTTTACAGCGATGGAAGCTGGAAGAAAACAGGAAAAGAGCTTGGCGGAGCTTTCGCAGGCATGGGCAAGACCTTGCTTCACACTGTAGGTATCGGTAACGGAAATGAAGCCAATACTGCTCAGGATGATAAGGATGAGGTAGTCGTTGAGGCGGATAATATTACCGAAACTACTGATGGCGCTACCGATGCTACAGAATAGTATTGCTGACAATACAGATTATTTTGGGGCTTTCTACCTGCTTTTGGTAGAAAGTCCTTTTTGCTTGAAAAGTTAATCAAAAAATGAATACTGTAAATTGTTAACAAGAATGTGATAATATACAATTATCGTATTAACAATGTAATGAGGAAGGCAAAATTATGTATAAGTTGATGACACCCGGTCCCACACAGGTAAGTGATGAGGTATTGGCGGCGCGAGCTCTCAGATTTAAAAACCCGGATATAGATGAAAGTTTTGTAGAGGAATATAAAGAGCTTTGTGAGGAGATAAGTGAACTTCTCGGCACCAAGAATGAGACCCTGATTTTAGGTGGAGAAGGAATATTGGGATTGGAGGCTGCCTGTGCATCGCTCATAGAGAGAGATGACAAGGTGCTTGTAATCGATAACGGTATATTCGGAAGAGGCTTTGCCGATTTCGTGACAATGTACGGTGGCGTGCCCACTCTGTATACTGCAGATTACAGAGAAACTATTGATGTGGAGAAGCTTGAGGAATATCTGGTTCAAAACCATGATTTCAAGATTGCAACCATAGTACACGGAGATACTCCCAGTGGTATGCTCAATGATGTTGATTCCATCACTAAGGCTTTGAAAAAATATGACATATTGACTATTGTCGATGCAGTTTCTTCTATGTTTGGAGAAAGACTCAGTGTCGATAATATAGACATCCTGTGTGGCGGATCGCAGAAGGTTATATCTGCACCTCCCGGACTGACCATCAATGTAATCAGTGACAAAGCTAAGGAGACCATTAAAAACAGAAAGACACCCATTGCATCATTTTACGCCAATTTGAAGGTGTTCTTTAATTACTATGAGGAAAAATGGTTCCCTTACACTATGCCTATCAGTGATATTAATGGACTGAAGGTAGCTATAGACAGAATAAAGAATGACCCCGATATTTATGCACGTCATAAGAGAATCGGAGAGGCCGCAAGAAAGGCTATTGCGTCTGTTGGGCTTAAGCTGTATCTCAATAGCGGATTTAATAATACAGTTACTGTATTTGAGGTTCCCGAGGGAACTACCGCAGCTGATATCATCAATACTGTAAAGAACGATCATGATATTTTAATAACCGGTTCGTTTGATTGTCTTGCCGGTAAAGTTATCAGAATCGGTCATATGGGTGAAAGTGCAAATGATAAGGATATGTCCGAAACTATGGCAGCGTTGGACAAGACTTTCGCAAAGTTGGGAGTAAAGTTAAACGGCAGCCTGGAAGAAAGTTTCAGGGCAAATCTTTAAGGCTGGTTATCAAGATATAGCTTTAGGTAAATCTTTGAAATATGTATTGAGAGTTGGATTCAAAAGATGCAGAGATTAAGTGACAGAACAGAAAAGTTTACCGATTCGGTTATCAGAAGAATGACCAGAATTTCGGATGAATATGATGCTATAAATCTTTCACAGGGGTTCCCCGATTTTGAACCGCCGCAGGATATCACAAAGCGTTTGGCAGAGGTGGCGGCCGAAGGACCGCATCAGTATGCGGTTACCTGGGGCGCTCCGAATTTCAGAGAAGCGGTAGCGAAAAAATATGAGCATTTTACGGGAATGTCCATCAATCCGAATGAGGAGATTGTAATCACCTGCGGAAGCACTGAGGCAATGATGGCTACCATGATGAGTATTACCAATCCCGGAGACAAGGTTGCTGTATTTTCTCCGTTCTATGAAAATTACGGAGCCGACGCTATATTGTCGGGAGCAGAGCCTATATATATTCCATTGGTTCCGCCTGCATTCACATTTGATAAGGCGGTGTTGGAAAAGGCATTTGCAGATGGTGCAAAAGCGCTGATCCTGTGTAATCCTTCCAATCCCTGCGGCAAGGTGTTTACATACGATGAACTGATGACAATTGCTGAATTGGCTATCAAATATGATGCTTATGTAGTGACCGACGAGGTGTATGAGCATATCGTCTATGCACCCAACAAGCACATATATATGCAGACACTCCCCGGAATGAGAGAGCGTACTATAATGTGCAATTCTCTTTCCAAGACATATTCTATTACCGGTTGGAGATTGGGATATGTAATAGCCAATCCTGAGATTATAGACAGAGTCAGAAAGGTACATGATTTCCTGACTGTAGGAGCTGCGGCACCGCTTATGGAAGCAGCTGTAACGGGACTTGAATTTGACGATTCGTATTATGAGGAATTGGCAGCTCACTATATGCATATGAAGAACCTGTTCATAGGCGGACTCGAGAAGCTGGGATTTAAGTATACCGACCCGCAGGGGGCATATTATGTATTGCTTGATGTGAGTGAATTCGGAGTAAAAGACGACAATAGCTTCTGTGAGTGGATGATTAAAAATGTAGGCGTTGCGGCAGTGCCCGGCTCGAGCTTTTTCAAGGAGAATATTAACAATTACATCAGGCTCCATTTTGCTAAGCAGGATGATACGCTTAATGAGGCATTGAAGCGCTTGGCTACTTTGAGAGAAAAAGCAAATGCGGCTACAGATGTGGATTGGAAATAATAGCTCTCTGTAAACATAACTGGACTTAATAATATTTGCAAAATTGGGCCTATCTGTAATACCAGACGTATATTATTATCTATGCAGACTTAAATGCATATTTATATACGGAGGCATACGATGATGAGCGCTAAGGCAGAGAGTGTTAAATCAAATAAGTTTGGAATAAAAGAAATTGTAATAACAGCACTGTTTATTGCATTGGTTTTTGTTTTTACCGCATTTATTAATATACGTCTTCCTATCGGCGGAAACGGTGGACTGATTCATCTCGGCAACATTCCGCTCTTTATAGCGGCAATAGTATTCGGCAAGAGAACAGGATGCATCGCAGGTGCAGTGGGAATGGGACTGTTTGATGTGGTATCGGGATGGTTGATTTGGGCACCGTTTACTTTTGTTATTGTGGGTCTTATGGGATTCATGGTTGGCCTTATCACCGAAAAGAAGAAGAGCCACAGATTTGCATGGTATACATTGGCAATTGTGGTTGCATTGGTTATTAAGATTGTGGGATACTATTTCACAGAGGTGATTTTGTATCATAATTTTGTAGTACCTTTTGCGTCTATTCCGGGTAATGTTATTCAGGTTTCTTTTGCCGGAATTGTTACATTGATTATCGCATATCCTCTCTGCAAGATTGCGAACAGAATGGGGCTGAGGGAAAATTAGTGGCTTAATATGCCACGGATATGAACGGAAGCGACATATGGATGGCATGAATAAAATGAGCAATGAAGAAGATAAGCTTGTATGGCAGGCTGTAAAAGTAAATCATCTGGTACAGGATGAGTATATTGATTTCAGAGAGGTGGACTATAGATTGCCCGATGGCAAGATTGGTCCGCCTTATTATAATTACAGCAGAAAAGATTATGTGATTGTGGTAGCTGTTGACGATGAAGGATGTCTCATCTGCGTAAAGCAGTTCAGGCACGGTATCAGAGCTGTAACCACAGAATTTACGGCAGGTGGTATAGAGACCGGAGTTCTTGCTTCGTATCTGAATACAGGAAAGCCCGATTCATTTTATGAATTGGCATTGGAAGCAGCCAAGAGAGAACTTAGAGAGGAGACAGGCTACGGTTCCGATGAGTGGACACATTTGATTACTGTACCTTCCAATGCCACAATGGCGGACAATTATGCGTTTATATATGTAGCTAAAAACTGCAAACGCGTAAGTAGCCAAGACCTTGACGATACGGAGTTCGTTGATGTATATCTATATAAACCTGACGAAATCGAGGAGCTGATTAAGTCCGGAAGCTTTCAGCAGGCGATACATATCCTTGCTTGGGAAATGTGTAAAAACAAAGGAATAATCTAAATGAACA
>JAKSRV010000130.1 GCA_024403435.1 Lachnospiraceae bacterium | reverse complement strand
TTTATAGGATACCGGCTTTTAGTTTGCCTTTTATTCGGTTATATGAATTACTTCAATACTACATCATCCCATACATCCTTGGGAACAAGGGTGATATAGGTCTTACCTGCATTGAGGTAGATAGGCTGGCTTGCAGAATCGATGAAGTTGGTATTATCGGTAATATTTGCACCTCTGAACCATCTAATCTTTACAGCCTTACCGTCGGTAAGATAGTAAGCATAATCTGCATTGTTCTGAATGTTGTAGTGAAGATATCCGTTCTCATCAAGCTGCTTATAATCAGCACACTGAAGAATTACATTCTTGAACGCGGTAACCTCTCCTGTAGCACCGTCCTTGTGAGCTGCACCGTACTCATAATACTCATAAAGACCTGTAGTCTCATTGTAATGAAGCTCTGATGAATTGTGATCGTAAGGAAGATATATGTCGGTTACATCCTCAATCTTGTCATAGATATTTGCTTCCAAAGCACGATTCTCTACAAACTGGAAATGTGCTCCGCTGTAGTACTTATTGTACTCAGTAGCAAATGAAGCATTGTTGCCAAGGAACTTGTCTACGTCCTTTGCAAGTACATACTCGGTGAACTCAGTAGCCTTACCGTTGTTTACACGCGAGAATACACCATTAAGGTGAGTAACCTCAGGCATTGAATAGTAGTCATTGATATAGAAAGGACCACCGTCATGGCACAGGATTGCATTCCACTCTGCTGAGAGTACCATGTTGACTGTTCTTGCACTTCTTACACTACCAAGCTGCTCGATTGAATCATAATCCTTGATAATGCACATGAGTCTGGTGATACGACCGTTCTTGGTACTGTTCATAGTCTCATATACGATATCGCAGTCATTTACACCAAAGTGATCGAGTGCAGTAAGCTCGTTATCAACCATTACCGCAAGAGGTCTCTGCTCTGCGATAGTCTCATCGATAAGCTCACCGGTCAACTCACTGTATACATATCCTGCAGGAGGTGTGAGGTCACTAATGTATACGATATCTCCTGAAGGAGCTGTGCTGCCTGCGTCGTCATCTGTACCTTCATCCGTACCGGCTTCACCGCCCTGATCTACTGTTGCATCTGTATCGGTAACATTGTCATCAACAACAACTATAGGCTGTCCAAGTCCTGTTGATGCATCGCCACCCTCTGCTGTACATCCGGCCAGCATTGATGCTGCCAGTGTAAAACACAATGCGAGTCCTAATGTTTTCTTCTTCATTTTTTTCTCCCTTTTCCGGCCACCCATAGCGGACAACCTTTTAATTTAGTGCATTATTTATCTGCAGGAGCTGCATCCTTTTTCTTCTTTTTCGTGAATACGAGCAGCTTGCTGAAAATATAATTTAATACGGTAACGATAACCGCTGAAATAAGTGTAGCTACATAGAAATTGACGCCAAGCTTGGTATCAAGTAACCACATTGCTCCCAAATCGGTAAAGAATGTCACTACACGTGACAGTGCAAATTTTCCTGCTTCGGGAAGCATCGGACCATGGCTTTTGAACACATATGCTCTGCTCACAAAGTAAGCAAAAATTACTCCGGCGGTCCAGTTAACTATAGAGAGCACCCATGTTTCTGTCGTGGTATGCTTATCTGCATTTCCGTATACAAAATAATTGAACAGGAACTTACATCCCCATGAAACGATTGTAGTCAGAACCCCGACCACCAAATATACAATAAGCTCCTGCTGCTTTACCAGCCATCTGACCATATTGTATATTCCTCCCTTATCAGCGTGTCTTTCACAGGCACGTGCATGCATCAGGAAAAATTTGTCAACAAATGTAGGCGGATATTCCTTTGTCTCAACATCTGTATTATTTGATTTATTTGCATTATTTGCCATTACTGCCAAATCCTTTATCATTAATCGGGTTCTGCATGTTTCAATATGATTGCTACATGCTTACAACACATATCTCATGCTTCCTACATGTTTACAACATGCTGCGGATGTCCCTCGATAAATGCTTTCATATTATCGTATGCGCCGATTACGCATCTGGTTCTCGCTTCGACACTTCCCCATGCAAGGTGAGGAGTGATTATCAGCTTATTGGAATCCTTTATCTTAGACAACGGATTGGAAAGCTGAAGCGGTTCCTTTTCTATTACGTCAAGTCCGGCAGCTTTAATCTCTCCGGCCTCAAGAGCCTCATACAAATCGGTATTGTTTACTATAGGTCCGCGTGCCACATTTATAAGCACCGCGCTGTTTTTCATCTTCTTCAATGCGTCGCGGTCTATAAAGTCTCTGGTCAAATCGCTGAGAGGACAATGTATAGAAAGGAAATCACTCTCTGCCAAAAGTGTATCCTTATCAACCTGCTCATACTCTGTGACAGTACTCTTGCCGGTAACAGAATGGAAAATAACACGGCAGCCGAAAGCCTTAGCAATAGAAGCTACCTTTCTTCCGATGTTACCCATTCCAACGATTCCCCAGGTCTTGCCCGCAAGCTCATAAAAAGGAACGTCAAAATTGGAAAATCTGTCCTGCGCACTGTACGCACCTGATTTTACGTAATTATCATAATGAGGGAGACTCTGTGACAATGCCAGTGCCATGGTAAATGAATGCTGTGCCACCATATCTGTGCAATAGTTCACAACATTACATACCGGGATTCCTCTGCCCTTGAGATACTCTAGATCACAGTTATCATAGCCTGTCGCAAATTCGCAGATAAGCTTGAGGTTTTTGGCACCCGCAAGACTCTTCTCATTCATGGGCGACTTGTTAGCCACAACGATATCCGCATCAGCCACTCTTTCGATTACTTCCTCGACGGTCACAGTATTGGGATAGCATGTAACTTCACCCAATTCGCTAAAGCAATCAACCGAAATATCCGGTCCGACACTATTTCTCTCAAGTACAACTATCTTCATAGTATTCTCTCTCTCATCCGGCTTCTTGCCGATTGCAAAATATTGGCTGCCACACATCCAAAACACAGTAACCCAATCTTCATAAGTTTAACAAAGATATATGGTAAATTCAAGACGCAAGTGCTACAATAGGCGGTAAAGAAATATTAAGAATTCGTAAGAATTTGGAGGTAATTATGGTATATAAAACAACCGGAACCTGTGCTCAGGCAATCGATCTTGCACTGAATGCAGACGGCACTATCGAGCATGTAACATTTGTCGGCGGATGCAACGGTAACACCCAGGGCGTAGCCGCTCTCGTTAAGGGAATGAAGGCTGAAGATGCTATTTCCAAAATCAAAGGAATCAAGTGCGGCTTCAAGAATACCTCATGTCCCGACCAGCTCGCTCTTGCTCTCGAGCAGGCACTTGCTGCAGCAAAATAATTTCGATCCGGTCGAAAATACTAAACAAATACGGAGATTAGTATGAAAAAAATAGTACTTACCGGCGGAGGTACAGCAGGTCATGTAACTCCCAATATTGCTCTTCTTCCTGCTCTGAAAGATGCCGGCTATGAAATCTCTTATATTGGTTCATATGACGGTATAGAGAAGCAGCTTATCACCGATTTCGGTATTCCTTATTACGGAGTATCGACCGGCAAATTTCGCCGCTATCTCGATCCCAAGAACCTGAGCGATCCCTTCAGAGTAATCAAAGGCTACAATGAAGCCAAGAAAATATTAAAGCAGATTGCTCCCGATGTGATTTTTTCAAAAGGCGGATTTGTAAGTGTACCTGTTGTACGTGCAGCAGCCGCACTTAAGATTCCCTGCATCATCCATGAATCCGACATGACTCCCGGTCTTGCCAACAAGCTGTGCATACCGGTAGCCGCCAAGGTATGCTGCAATTTCCCTGAGACTGTTGACAGTCTTCCCAAGGGAAAAGCAGTTCTCACCGGTACCCCTATCCGTGCCGAGCTTTTCACCGGTGATGCCGCAGAAGGCAGAAAGCTGTGCGGTTTCAATTCAGATAAGCCCGTACTGATGGTAATAGGCGGTTCACTTGGTGCCGCCGCTGTAAACCAGGCAGTTAGAGACGCTCTCCCCGAGCTGCTCAAGAAATATCAGGTTGTACATGTATGCGGTAAAAATAAGGTCGACAATCTGCTCCTTACATTGGAGGGCTACAAACAGTTCGACTATATCAAGGAAGACCTTCGTCATCTCTTTGCGATGGCCGATATCGTCATATCAAGAGCAGGTGCAAACGCTATCTGCGAGCTCCTTGCACTCCACAAGCCCAACATTCTGATTCCCCTGCCCTCCAAGGCCAGCAGAGGCGACCAGCTTCTGAATGCAAAATCCTTTGAGCAGCAAGGCTATTCGGTTGTATTGGACCAGGACGATCTCACCACATCACTGATAAGTCAGACTGTGAATACCGTTTATTCAGAGCGTGAAAAATATGTCACCGCTATGGAAGACAGTGTTCAGCAGGATTCTATCGAAAAAATCATGAAGTTGATTGATAAAGCTTCAGAAATGCATCCTTCAAAATAAAAAATAACGGCGGTTAATCATATCAATCACATCACATCGATTAACCGTCGTTTTCTTTTTAGTTTTCAGTTTCGTTTTCGGTTTCAGTTTCGCTTTCTTCCGGCCACTTGAATCCACCCGGCGATCCCTGCTCATATCTGAATACTTCACGCATTCTTGCATAATAAGAAAAGAAATGATAGCCGTAATCATCGTATCTCCAAGCATATCCGTACGGATTACCGGATGAAACGCTCATACAATCAGGGTGAGCTTCTTTGAACGCCTCAAAATCTTCCTTGCTTACATAGTTTCCGATGCAGCAGAAGCGATCCAGATTCATATTCATTATCCCACTTATATCACGCGTATTGGTATGGCTGATATTGAGATATTTAATTGATTCCATCTCACCGATTACTGAGAGGTTTTCTATTTGATTGCAGCTTATAAGCTCAAGCCATGTCAGATTTGGACAGTATGTAACCGGAGTCAAATCTGTGAACTTGGCATCCGAAAGTATCAGACATTCAAGGCAGGGCATGTATTCAATAAATGAAATATCTGTTATCCCGGCATCATGGCCCAGGTCCATATATACCACTTCATTACAATATTTGAGAGGCCCCGTCATTGTATCATCAATACCGTGAGTCATACGTATTATCGGATCATCTGTAAGAGCTGTTTTCCAACCGACATGAACTCTCCATACGACCTTGGTATCCGGGAAATCCTCTCTGATTCCTGCCATTATCTCATCATCTATTCCGCAGTCATCAAGAAGAAAATATTCACATTCATCAAGAATAGTGAGTGCCTGTCTGATTGTTTCTTCACCTTCGTTTCCAATCTGAACTTTGACATATTGAACTTCTGCATCAGATGTAGATATGTTACTTCCGAACAAATCAAATTCATACACAAAGTGAACATCGGGAGCCGCTTCCTTGAGAGTGACTACATCAGAAAGAAGTAAAGAAGTTCCTTCCTCTTCAGGCATGAGGTTGACGGATTTTAATTCCGGCAATTCAGCTATTGCTTCTGCCACTGCTGCCACATCCTCAGAGGTCATTCCCGACAAATC
>JAKSRV010000013.1 GCA_024403435.1 Lachnospiraceae bacterium | reverse complement strand
AGCGTATGAAATTGTCCGAAGCAATCTCATGCGCTCCATATTGATTCTCCCGGACACTTAAATACGTATTTTACGGCTACAGATATCTGCACCCATAATCCACTATATTTTACCACTTTGTGCCCGATTATGGTATTAAAATATTGATTTGAGTCTATATTGACAGCAATCTATGCATCCTGACGATATTTTGCAACATCAAGATGCTGAACTGTACCTACCGCGCCGTTTTCGTAGAGAAATATTCCCGTACTTCTGATTGCGCTCTGTGTATTGTTATCTTCATCTTTCTGAGAAAAATCTGTAGACAATCTGCTCAAACATATAGCACCCACACCTGTCTGTTCCAGAGAATACAAACACTCCTTGCCGGACTCGTCGTACGTCATCACCTTGAGCTTGTTCCATACATCATCACTCTCATCTATCCAACCGTTGCCGTCATCATCATATTCCGCAAGGTCGGCAAATCCGTCTCCGCTCGCTGTTCCGAACAGCTCAGTGCCATCGTTTATTTTGCCGTCATTATTTTTATCCAATGCAAGATAGCCGCTGCCCTGCGCAAGTCGGTTTATTGTATCGATTTCGCCGTCTCCGTCTATATCAAAACGAATTTTCTGATCCGATACAGATGCAATATTACTGTTTAGGTTGATTACCAACGGGTCACACATCGCGACATATTTGGCAACACCGTTATTGGACTTAACATTGATCTGAGATTTTTCCTCATAATACGACTCAAATTCTCTGCTCATTGCCACATCGATATTGAAAGGTATCTCTCTTCCGTCTGCGGTCTTTACCACTCCTCGCGCCGAAAAAGTCGTATCTTCGCTCTCATACCTGTACTCGGCATGCTCGTAATTATAGACCTGCATATTTCCTGTATTGACATTAACAGATCCGTTGCCTGTCACATTACCGACATTGGAAGCGACGTCACCCGAACTGTTATCAACATTGTAGGTTCCGATGCCTGTCCCCCGGCCGACGCTCGGAGACATATGTTCCTCGAGCCATTTTCTGATGCGTTCATGTGCTCGTCCAAAGAGCAAATCGAAAATGTACTTGATTGACTCCTGCCTGATGGTCTCGTAATCATTCGAGCTCTGAGTACGCACCTTATAGTCATTGCGCACCTGCGTCATTTTCTCACGTAGACTCATCACTTCATCCGTGGACATAAATACCCCTGAGGACAATAATCCCACAGGCATAAATGTCCCCGAAGACACAGAATCCCCTGCACCTACCGTTTCATTTTTCTTTGAATTTTTGATTTCACTTGAATTGTCTGTTTCAGCAGGCGCATTTTCCCTGCTGCCGGTCAGACCTGAATAGACATTAGAGTAATCCCTTAACTCATAACGTCTGTAAGACATAGATACAGCCTTGTAGCTGCGTGCGGAATCCATTCCTAAAGTGCTGGAATTGATTTTCATATGTAGAACTTCTTCTCCATTCTCTCCCCGGAAAAGATATAAAAACAGCCTCGTATCCTTTAACTACGAGGCTGTCAGGTTACATATTTTATATCGGCTTTGCAGCAAAATAATTAACTCTAAAAATAATTAACTTAAAAATCATTCTCAATAGATTTTCATACTATGCTTAGTACGTAGACATCTCAAAATAGATTACATTGCCGCTTATATAAATCCTGCCGCTGCATCCGGGCTTCACGACAGCATTTGAGAACTCATTTGAGGTCTTCCACTCTTTGTTCTGCAGGCTACCGTCGAGCTGCAAAATTTCCTCGTCAATATCTACATCACAATCCATCAAATCATATGTAGCCGCGATTGTCTCGGCAGATGCATCACTAATGTACGCCACACCCACATATTTGTAGTCTGTAGGTCCCGGTACACGTCCACTGCCACCACCGAGAACTATCGCCTTGTATGTAATTGATTCAATCTCATTCACACCGGGAAGAAGGCTGTATCCGTAATCAGTATCAACACAGAATTGAGTGGTATCTACCACATTCACTCTGCTTACATAAATAGTAGATGTCTCTTCTTCATAATAGCAATTTGTCATCACAGAGATACCGTCATCAAGATTTCTGTCAACATACAAATAGAAATCTATATATTCTGTATATGATGCATTAACATCTGTAATAAATGTTATTCTTCTCAACTCCTTGTCAGGCATTGCATTCATAATATCAACATAAAACGGTGCCGGTACTCCTCTTCCATGAATCCCGCCTACTCCGGTAATAGTTATGTCATCAAAGTTTTCCGGCACATTTATATGCTTACCTTCCTCACTTCCGTCCCAGGAATAGCTTTCGATATATCCTGTATTATCCGATGTTCGCCATGAATAGCAAAAGTTATCTCTCGTGTCTGTATTGTCATATGTAACTGTCTCCATATATTCGCCTACTCTGTCTCCCAAAGCGGTAAATGCCCTATCTACAAGACTGCAGCCTGTCAAAGCAGTTCCTGCCATCGCAATAACCACACCCACTACTATGCACTTAGCCTTCTCAATTACTCTTTTCATAACTTATTCCTCGCCGTATAAAAGTCTTCAAATATCTGTCCTAAAATAATAAAATCAATTCTTTGCTCTGATAAATTACTCTCTATTAATACATACAGATATTTTGCACGAATATTTACCTTATTCCATTATTTTATACTACTTTATTACAAATTGATTATATTTAATGACAATATAATTCCTTGTTGCAGTGCAATCCTCGCGGAGCGTTTTGCGAAATAGGAAAATTAACTCCTATTACGCAAAAAAACTGCCGGTATCCGCAGACACCGGCAGTCGTAATAACATAATTTTGTTAACTAATCATTTATACTGATTAAACTCTGTTGTAATTGATGAGGCAACCCTTAAGGATAATCTGTCTCTCCTCGTCGGTAAGCTCGCCAAGCTTGAGCTCAAATGCATCTGAAAGAGTACCTGCAGCTGCATCTACCTTGTATGCCTTGATAACATCCCACTTCTCTTCAACAGCTTTCTTGATCTCAGGGATGAAGAGATAATCAAGGTTCTTGAAGGGAAGCTCGCCGTCCTTGATGATGAAAGGAAGCATACCCCAGTTGATAAGGTTTGAACGATATCTCTTGGTAGCATACTCGTTAGCGATGTTAGCCCATCCGCCAAGTACCTTCTGGCAAGAAGCAGCCTGCTCACGAGCAGAACCGTCGCCGGGCTTTACAGCGAAGATGGTAGAACCGAATCCTGTATTCTCATGGCTTGCATCAGCAAATCCGTTGTTCTTTACAGCAGTCATTACAGGCTTTACCCAATCACAGGTAGTGCAAGGACACTCACCTGCCATACGAGTCTTCTCTGCCTTCTGAACTTCCTTAGCACGGCTTACGTACATAGGATCCTTTCTTGAGAGAGTGAACTCTGCAAGTCCGAGAGGATTTGATCTGAATGATGAAGTCTCACCTGAAGGGATAAGCTCATCAGTAGTGGTTACAGGGTCATGAATCTCTGATACTACCTGGAGAACCATGTTCTCAGGAAGTGCACCCATTACAGGCCAATCCTTGATGTTGGGACCGAGTACAAGCTCTGCATTGGGATCTGCAACACCGTGTGAATCGAATACACGATTCTTGTAGATATTTGCATCATAGTGATACTGATACTTGCCAAACTCTCCATCGAAATCGGTAGCGGGAGTAAGGATACCTCCATTTGCTGCGGTTGCTGCGATTGAGCGAGCATCCATAAGAGCAACTGAAGAAATCTGACCGTTCTGAAGCTTAGAGCCCTCACGGTTAGGGAAGTTACGTGTTGAGTGACGAATACTGAATGCATTGTTTGCGGGAGTATCACCTGCGCCGAAGCAAGGTCCACAGAATGCAGTCTTCATTACAGCACCGGTCTCAAGAATAGTTGCTGCACAGCCATTCTTAATAAGTTCCATATATACGGGCATTGAAGCAGGATATACGCTGAGGGTAAATGCATCTGAACCGATATATCTTCCCTTGAGGATATCAGCTGCTGCACAGATATTCTCGAATCCACCTCCGGCACAGCCTGCGATGATACCCTGTTCTACCATGAACTTGCCGTTCTTAACCTTATCCTTGAGGCTGTACTCTACAGCACCGTCGAGAGATACAAGAGCTCTCTTCTCAGTCTCATCAAGGATATCGAGAAGGTTAGCATTAACCTCTTCGATGGTGTAAGTGTTGCTGGGATGGAAAGGCATAGCAATCATAGGTCTGATAGCAGAAAGGTCAACTACTACTACACCGTCATAATATGCAACCTGTCCGGGATTGAGCTCTGCATACTCCTCACCTCTCTGGTGAATATCGTAGAACTCCTTGATCTTGTCATCTGTCTTCCAGATTGAAGACAAGCAGGTGGTCTCGGTGGTCATTACATCCACACCGATACGGAAGTCTGCTGAAAGGCTTGCAACGCCGGGTCCAACGAACTCCATTACCTTATTCTTTACATAGCCGTTCTTAAATACTGCACCGATGATTGCAAGTGCAACGTCCTGAGGACCAACGCCCTTTACAGGCTCGCCGGTAAGGTAAATTGCTACTACACCGGGCATATTGATATCGTAGGTCTGGTTGAGGAGCTGCTTAACAAGCTCGGGTCCACCTTCACCTACTGCCATGGTTCCGAGAGCACCGTAACGGGTGTGTGAGTCAGAACCGAGAATCATCTTACCGCCGCCTGCAAGCATTTCTCTTGCAAACTGGTGAATAACTGCCTGATGAGGGGGAACATAGATTCCGCCGTACTTCTTGGCAGCTGAGAGACCAAACATGTGGTCATCCTCGTTAATGGTACCACCTACTGCGCAAAGTGAATTGTGGCAGTTGGTAAGTACATAAGGCATGGGGAACTTCTGCAGTCCTGATGCTCTTGCTGTCTGAATGATACCAACGAAAGTGATATCGTGGCTGGTAAGCTTATCAAAACGAACCTTAAGCTTATCAGGATTTCCTGATGTGTTGTGCGCCTGAAGAATGCTATACGCGATAGTCTCCTTCTTTGCAGCTTCCTTAGTGATGTCCTTGCCGGTCTTAGCCTTAACAGCAGCTACAGCTTCTCCGGAATCAGGGATGAGTTCGGTTCCGCCTACAAGGTAAGCACCGCCTTCATACAGTTCAACCATGCTCATTGTTTTTCCTCCTAAAAATGTGTATCTTTCGATACTATCATTGCATTTTCATGCATATTTTTTCAAAAAAAGGCTGTTCCCGTGACTTCCATCTTCGGAAACAGCCTTACGCTTGTGTATTATAAGATAAAAATAGCCTGTTCGCAAGTATAATGCTCGATAAATACGAATATATAAGCGTTCGATTTATCTTTAACTATTCTGCATCTGCTTTTTTAGCCTTAACAAGGGCTCGTCCTCGCCATTTACCGCTGCGCCAGCGCCACATGGTTACCAGACCGCGCAGGAACTCATCGGAAGCAGTTCCCATAAATACTCCTGCAACTCCTACTCCGACGACCACACCCATGGTATAGCCGACCGTCGCACCGATTCCCCACATCATAATTAATCCGACCACAAGAGGGAATACATAGTCTCCGGCAGCCTTCAGACTGCTGACAAAGGTCATATTGAGACATCTTCCTATCTCGATTACAATATCTACCAGCATAATCATGGATGCAAACTTGATTACCTGAGAATTGTCTGTGAAAAATCTCAACGAATAAGGGCTGAGCAGCCAATTCAATGTAGACATTCCGATGGTAATCGGGAGCGATATTTTCAGGGTTGAGAATACGCGCTTATACGCAGCATCCTCTTTTCCCGCACCGACAAGATGTCCGGTAATAATCTGCGTGGCCATCGCCGCAGAGTTTGAAAATACCATTGAAAGAGACACCAGTGATGCACTGTATACCTTGGCATTTACCGCCTCGGGACCCATTCCGTTGATCAATCTGAGCAGGAAAATCTGATAAAGATTGTAGGACATATTTTCTCCCGCGGAAGGCAAGCCGATTTTTATCATGTTGCCCAGCATCTTGAAGGGGAAAGGTCTGAGATACTTAAATCCAAACTTACCGATTTTCTTGACATAAAAGAATACGATTGCAACTATCAAAGCTACTATTCTTGCTGTCGCGGTGGCCAATGCAACACCTGCAACTCCAAAATTCAGGAACTTGAGCGGTCCATACAGGAATAACCAGTTGCCGACAACGTTTATTACATTGATCATAACGGAAATAATCGTTCCTATATACGCATAACCGTTACATCTCAATATCTGGAGCATTACGTTGTACAACGCTAGGAATACCATGGTTCCGCCTACGATATTGATATATGTATATGCATCCTGAAGCATTATCTCCGGTACATCTATGGCGTGCAATATCAACCGTTTACTCAGTACAAAGGCTCCGCTGAACAGCAGACCCGAGATGCAGTTTACAAACATTGCGAGGGTATAGATCATATTCATCTTGTCGTGTTGCTTTGCACCAAGGTACTGTGCAACAACGACCGAGGTTGCCGTCGCAATAATGTTGAATGTCAGATTGAGGAAAAACATAATCTGGTTTGCGTTTCCTACCGCTCCTACCGCATTCTGCGAATAGTGACTGAGCATCATGGTATCAACATTGTTTACCAAAATATTAAGCAAGAGCTCACCGAACATGGGTCCTGCAAGTATCATCAAAGGTGTTTTTTCATTAATTTCACGTTTTGTATTTGCCATAGTTTCCTTCTTTATGTCATTTAATCATTTTTACAAAAACCAATATGCGATCAAGGTAGATAACCAATGATTTTCTAAATAAATGACTATCAAACTATATACCAGAAATACGGCTTATTCTATCAAAAAAGACCATGATTAATGTCAAAATATAACATTTTCCATGGCATAACATATGTCCTTAATTAAGCTTTGTGAATTCAATTTCATTAAGTTCAATATTTTTATGACCAATATATTCACGGCCAATATCTTCACATCCAATATCTTTATGGCCAGTATCTTTCTATCATTCTCTCCATGTAAGCCACGCCCACCGGATTGGCACTGTGAATTTCTACCGGATAGTATTTATCATATTCCACCAAATAATCCAAAATTTTGATGGCATCACCGCCGTCATCGGCGTAATCGCCCAGATCATGATCCAAATCAAGCAACTCGACAATCGCACCCGCATCCTCTATTTCCTCAATGAGTGCAATAGTCTCATTCACAGATTTTGTGCCGATATATCCGTTAGGTACCGGTCTTACATCATCTACATATATTTTAACTTTCTGGTCCTTTTCGAATCTCACATTTTTACCCTCATATCCAAAACATTTCTTATTTGTTTTCACTTGGTCCTTCATATATAACCATCCGATTTCGCTCTGCTTCATCTCAGTGATTATACGCTCTCCAAATGAAAACATTTATGCAAGCAAGTTTTTCGCTCAGCTCATCGTGTATAACAAAAGAACCCAACCGAAGTCGGGTTCTTTAAGTAATTATTATTTACTGATTGATTAGTTCTTTGCAGAGCTCTTGGTTGCCTTTGCAGGCTTTTCTTCCTTGAGAACAACCTTGTCGAGGTGCCAGATTTCATCAACATACTGCTGAATGGTACGGTCTGAAGTGAACTTACCGCAGCTTGCAGTGTTGAGGATAGCACTCTTAGCCCAGCCTGCCTCGTTGGTGTATGCTGCTTCCACTCTCTTCTGTGCATCCGCATATGACTTGAAGTCCTTGAGGATGAAATAGGTATCAGCCTTAGAGGTTGACTGAGTGTTGAGCAGTGAGTTGTAAAGAGGTCTGAACAGCTCGGTATCTGAGTTGTAGGTACCGTTGATGAGCTGCATAAGTACTCTTCTGATGTCGGGATCATTGTTAAAGATCTGCATCGGATCGTATCCGCCGTGGTTCTCAAAGTTGATAACCTCGTCTGATGAAAGACCGAAGATAAATGCATTGTCTGCACCAACTTCTTCAACGATCTCTACGTTAGCACCGTCCATAGTACCGAGAGTAATAGCACCGTTAAGCATGAACTTCATGTTTGAGGTACCTGAAGCCTCCTTTGAAGCGGTAGAAATCTGCTCAGATACATCTGCTGCAGCAAAAATGTGCTCTGCAATAGCAACGTTGTAGTTCTCGATGAATACAACCTTGAGCTTGCCGTTGATAGAAGCATCATTGTTGATTACATCAGCTACTGAGTTGATAAGCTTAATGGTAAGCTTAGCATTTCTGTATCCTGCTGCTGCCTTTGCACCGAAGATGAAGGTTCTGGGATAGAAGTCCATATCCGGATGATCCTTCAGCTCGTTGTAAAGATACATTACGTGAAGAATATTCATAAGCTGTCTCTTGTACTCGTGGAGACGCTTAACCTGTACGTCAAAGATTGAACGAGGATCAACCTCTACACCATTGTGCTCGAGAATATACTTAGCAAGGCGAACCTTGTTCTGATACTTGATGTTCATGAACTCGTGCTGAGCCTTCTCATCATCTGCATATACCTTGAGGGCACTGATCTTGGGAAGATCTACGATCCACTCGTTTCCGATATGATCGGTTACCCAGTCTGCAAGGAGCTGGTTGCCGTGAAGAAGGAAACGTCTCTGAGTGATACCGTTGGTCTTGTTGTTGAACTTCTGAGGGAACATCTCATAGAAGTCACGAAGCTCCTGCTTCTTGAGAATCTCTGTGTGAAGCTGAGCAACACCGTTTACTGAGTAACCTGCGCAGATAGCCATATTTGCCATCTTAACCTGTCCGTCATAAACGATAGCCATCTTACGAATCTTCTCATTTACATCAACACCGGGAACATTTGAATATCTGTTCTGGATATCGATGATGAAACGACGGTTGATTTCTTCAACAATCTGATATACACGAGGAAGAAGTCTTGAGAAAAGCTCGATGGGCCACTTCTCGAGAGCCTCAGCCATAATTGTATGGTTAGTGTAAGCACAGGTCTTGGTTGTAACATCCCATGCTTCATCCCAGGTAAGATAATAATCATCCATGAGCACACGCATAAGCTCTGCAATTGCTACGGTAGGATGTGTATCGTTAAGCTGGAAGGTAACCTTCTCATGGAACTTGCGGATATCGTCATGCTTTCTCATGTACTTATCAACTGCTTCCTGTACAGATGCAGATACGAAGAAGTACTGCTGCTTCAAACGAAGCTCCTTACCTGCGTAGTGATTATCATTGGGATAAAGAACCTCTACGATATTCTTAGCAAGGTTAGCCTGCTCTACAGATCTCTGATAATCACCCTTATCAAAAGCATCAAGCTTGAAGCACTCGATAGGCTCTGCATCCCAGATTCTGAGAGTATTAACAATTCCGTTGCCGTATCCTACGATAGGAAGATCGAAGGGAATAGCTCTTACAGAGGTATAATCCTCCTGAGTAAATACACTGCGTCCGTTCTCATCGGTTCTGCAGCTTACATATCCGCCAAACTTAATCTCCTTTGCATACTCGGGACGACGAAGCTCGAAGGGATTGCCATCAGCGAGCCAGTTATCGGGAACCTCTACCTGATAACCATCCTCAATCTTCTGCTTGAACATACCGTAACGATATCTGATACCGCAGCCGTATGCAGGATAGCCGAGAGTAGCGAGTGAATCGAGGAAACATGCGGCAAGTCTTCCGAGACCACCGTTTCCGAGAGCTGCATCGGGCTCCTGGTTCTCGATAACATTAAGATCGAGTCCGAGCTCCTTGCAAGCTTCCTTAACAGGCTTGTATGCCTGCATATTAATCATATTGTTGCCCAGTGCACGTCCCATAAGGAACTCCATGGACATATAGTAAACCATCTTGGGATCTTCCTTCTCATATGCCTTCTGGGTATCCATCCAGCTCATGATAATCTGATCCTTGATAGCATATGATACTGCCTGGAAAATCTGCTGGGGAGTTGCCTCCTCAAGAGTCTTACGATAGAGAGTGGTTACATTGTAAAGGACACTTCTCTTGAACAATTCCTTGTCAAACTTTACCTTCTTGGTAGTGGTTGTGCTTTTCACAGTTCTTCCTCCTATTTTAAGTTCGAATTACTCAACAACTAATATATCGTCAAAAAATCGTTTTCCGTTAGTTGCAATTAATAGATTGCTACGGCTTTTGTACACGCAGCAATCTATTAGATTATAACACACTCTTTACAATAATGCGAAATATGTAAAGAAATTTACATAAATTTTAATTTTATAAAGCCAATTCTGCCGAATTAACCTCCTGTGCACCTATTAAACCTGCTCTACAGAGATAGTAACATTCTCTCCGTTGATACTCCACTCCTTGGTAACAGCATAGGTCTTACCGGTGGTAAGCTCGTCAGCAAGTACCTTTGAGCAGATAGCGTCACTGTTCTTGGCAGCGATAGCAGCAAGCTTGTCATTTCCGTTGAGAGATACTCTGATATGGTCGGTAACCTGGAAATCAGAATCCTTTCTCATGGTCTGAATCTTAGAAACGATTTCTGCTGAGAAGCCTTCCTCGATGAGTTCTTCGGTGAGGTTGGTATCAAGGACAACTGTCATCTTGTTGTTCTCCTGTGATACATAACCCTCCTTCTGAGCCATCTCGATGAGGAGATCTTCCTTGGTAAGCTCTACAAGAGTTCCGTCTACCTCGAAGGTAAGAAGCTCGCCTGCATTGAGCTTGTCCATAGCTGCATTTCCGTCAAGAGTAGCAAGTGTATTCTTGATACCGCCGAGCTGCTTGCCGTACTTAGGTCCGAGTGTACGGAGCTGAGGCTTGAAGGTATAAGAAGTAAAGTCTCTTACATCATCAGTGAACTCTACAACCTTAACATTGAGCTCCTCACGGATGATATCTGAATAGAAGCTGTCAAGCTCACGTCCGTCTGCAGTCTTGATGTACATCTTGCTGATAGGCTGACGATTCTTGATAGCAGCATCATTTCTTGCTGCACGTCCCATTACTACTGCATCGAGTACCTCATCCATAGCAGCCTCAAGCTCGGTATCAATCTGAGCCTCATCTACTACAGGATAGTCGCAGAGGTGGATTGACTCGGGAGCATTTGCATCGATGCTGCATACAAGGTTACGATAGATTTCCTCAGTCATGAAAGGAATCATGGGAGCTGATGCCTTGCAGATGGTTACAAGTGCAGTGTAAAGAGTCATATAAGCATTGATCTTATCCTGCTCCATTCCCTTTGCCCAGAAACGCTCACGGCTTCTGCGGACATACCAGTTACTCATATCATCTACAAACTTCTCAAGTACAGCACCTGCTTCAGGGATTCTGTACTTATCGAGGTTGTCATCTACAGCCTTAACGGTTGAATTAAGTCTTGAAAGCAACCACTTATCCATTACGGGAAGCTTGTCATACTCAAGAGTATACTTGGTTGCATCAAAATCATCGATATTTGCATAAAGTACGAAGAAAGCGTAGGTGTTCCAAAGAGTACCCATGAACTTTCTCTGACCTTCCTGAACAAGCTTACCTGAGAAACGCTTGGGGATCCAAGGTGCTGAAGCAGTGTAGAAGTACCATCTGATAGCATCTGCGCCGTACTGCTCAAGTGCATCAAAAGGATCTACCGCATTGCCCTTAGACTTACTCATCTTCTGACCGTTCTCATCCTGAACGTGTCCGAGAACGATTACGTTCTCATAGGGTGACTTGTTGAAAAGAAGGGTTGACTCAGCCATAAGTGAATGGAACCATCCACGGGTCTGGTCTACTGCTTCTGAGATAAATGCTGCAGGGAACTGCTGCTCAAATACTTCCTTGTTCTCGAAAGGATAGTGATGCTGAGCGAAAGGCATTGCACCTGAATCGAACCAGCAGTCAAGAACCTCGGGAACACGCTTCATAGTCTTACCGCACTTAGGGCAAGGGAAGGTAACCTCATCGATATAAGGTCTGTGAAGCTCAACCTTTGCTGCATCGGGGTTTCCTGCCTTCTCAGCAAGCTCTGCACGGCTGCCGATGCACTCACGGTTGCCGCACTCACACTCCCAGATGTTGAGGGGAGTACCCCAATATCTGTTACGCGAAATAGCCCAATCCTGGATGTTCTCAAGCCAGTTGCCGAAACGTCCCGAACCGATAGACTCAGGAATCCAGTTTACAGTGTTGTTGTTACGGATAAGATCATCCTTAACAGCGGTCTCCTTGATGTACCATGACTCTCTTGCATAATAGATAAGAGGAGTGTCACATCTCCAGCAATGAGGATACTCATGCTCGAACTTGGGTGCATCATAGAGCTGACTTCTCTCGCTGAGGTTCTTGAGCACCTCAGGATCAGCCTTCTTTACGAAGAGTCCTGCAAAAGGAGTCTCCTCGGTAAGGTTACCCTTACCATCTACAAACTGTACAAAAGGAAGATCATAATTTCTTCCTACATTAGCATCATCTTCACCGAATGCAGGAGCGATATGTACGATACCGGTACCATCGGTCATGGTTACGTAGTTGTCACAGGTTACGAAGAAGCCCTTCTTATTCTGCTTGTCAGCTACAGTCTTGGCACAATCGAAGAGAGGCTCATACTCCTTGTACTCAAGATCCTTACCGGTATAAGTCTCAAGTACTTCATACGCAGCCTGAACATTGCCATCCTCATCCTTCTTGGCAAGAGGAGCAAGTACCTTATCAGCAAGTGCCTTTGCAAGATAATAAGTATATCCGTCAGCAGCCTTAACCTTAACGTATGCCTCCTCAGGATTCATGCAGAGTGCAACATTTGAAGGAAGGGTCCAAGGGGTAGTGGTCCATGCAAGGAAATATGCATCCTCACCAACAACCTTGAAACGAACGATTGCTGACTTTTCCTTTACGGTCTTGTAGCCCTGTGAAACCTCTGCTGATGAAAGAGGGGTTCCGCAACGAGGGCAATAGGGAACAATCTTGAAGCCCTTGTAAAGAAGGCCCTTGTCCCAGATAGTCTTGAGTGCCCACCACTCAGACTCGATGAAATTGTCATCATAGGTAACGTAGGGGTTGTCCATATCAGCCCAGAAACCTACGGTTCCTGAGAAATCTTCCCACATTCCCTTATACTTCCATACGGATTCCTTACACTGCTTGATGAAGGGCTCCATACCGTACTCTTCGATCTGATCCTTACCATTGAGACCGAGAAGTTTCTCTACCTCGAGCTCTACGGGAAGACCGTGAGTATCCCAACCTGCCTTACGGGGAACCATGTATCCCTTCATGGTGCGGTATCTGGGAATCATATCCTTGATGGTACGAGTCTCAACATGTCCGATGTGAGGCTTACCGTTTGCAGTCGGAGGTCCATCATAAAAGGTATATACCGGGCCTTCCTTTCTGCTATCAATGCTCTTGCGGAAAATATCATTTTCACGCCAAAACTTTTCAACTGCTTTTTCGCGATCTACAAAATTCAGATCTGTAGAAACCTGCTTGTACATCTTGTTTACCTCCTATAAACACTGAAAGGGACCTCGTCCGTAATAGGACGAGGCCCCTGTGCTCGCAACCACCTATTACTGCATACTTCCGGCATCCTTGGATGGGAGTGATATGCGCGAACCCTAACGCGGTTCTCATCGTCCGAAGCTAATTCTCAATCGGGTACCAACCAACCTATCTGTTAATTGCCCGCAAATCGTTTCGCCACGGCTGCTCTGAAGTGATTTTCCTGTCTTCCTATTCATATCGGGCTCACACCGTCCCCGACTCGCTGCGACTTTCGCAAAAACAGTACTCTCTTCGTCATAGCATTTCTATAATGCACATAATTTAACCACTAAACTCAAACTGTGTCAATATTATGCTAAAAAATATCAATAACGCTTAATCATATCAATATTCGATAGTGGCAATAACCTCTGTCTCACCATTAGCGTAATTGAATCTGAGATACTCCATTCTGATGCAACGGAATCCGTCTCTCCAACCGATACTTGCACTCTCCTCTCGGATCTGAGTGACTCTCATAACATACACATCATCCGAAGGCTTGGGACCCTCCGCGAGTATAAGTGTTGAGTATGCCGAATCATAGCTGTAATCATCAAACATATGCTCGTCGATTATAAGATCTCTTCCGCCGTAATCATGATAAATCAACCCCGCATAGCCTTCATCATAATATGCAAGACTATATGTGAAGGGTTCACTATCGCGAAGAGTATAGCCGCTCTCAGTAAACTCAAGGTAGGGCATGTTATAAAAATCCGAAGTGTATATCGGCTCTTCAATTCTAATGCTGTCTGCCGCCCATGGTTCGGCACAAAGAATAAATCCACCGCCAAACACATGACCTGTACCGGAATGGCAGCTTACACCAATATACGCCGGACCGCCAAATGAGAACATCACCCAGTCACTCTGAACATACTCAGCATAATCAAAGGTTTCTATTCCCTTATCTAATGATATATCACCCAAATATATCGGATTTCCGTTACTATTACTCATATTATAGGAATAGAATCTGAGCAAATTAGAAGAATAATCATTAACCGAGTAAATGAAATATTCCTGAAAACATCCGAGATAATTTACATATCCTTCAGATGCGGCATCAAAGCTGAAGCTCTTTTTACCTTTTTCGCTGATTCCCGTAAAGCCTACCGAAGAACCATTTTCACTGCGTATGATAGTAACCGCACAGTCTTCGCTGAAATCAATAATTTCACCGGAGCTTACATACTCATTAACAATATTTCCTACTGAATCAACTGAATAAACATAAGAATTGCCGTTGCCATCGAGGCCATTCATATAAAATACACTGTCACAGAAAACCATCTTGCCATAGCCGTAATCCGTAAAGGCATCCATGACCTCACCGGTATTCTCATCATAGTAGCAGATTTCAGACTCACCGCCTGTAGGATAATCCATAAAAGCTCCCCACAGTACTTCCGTAGAATGAGCGTTCGGTCCATACACGCGGAAATAAACTCTGTCTTGAATCTGAACAAAATAATTACCGTTATTGTAAATATCGTACTGCTTAATTCCGCTCAGTGCATCCTCATCAGGACCCTTACCGTCTCCGCCGAGGCCATCGGGATTATTGACATCAATCTCATCAAAATCATCTGAGTCGTCTGAATCATTTGAATCCTCCGAATCTTTATCGGTATCATCTACATCATCCTCGTCGGTATCTTCCTCATCAGCATCATCATTAACATTATCAATCAGATTGTTGACATTGATGCTGCAACCGGTAAGCATCAATGTGCCAGTAAGCATTAAAGCTAAAAGTCTTCCATACTTTTTCATGGTTCTTCCCCTCAACAAATCAATTACCGTCATTAATGTACAGCACCAATGAGGTCGGTAATATTTTCTACGTTATATTTTCTCATATATTCCTCAATGCCTTCAATCACCTTGATAGTTGCATAAGGATCTACAAAATTGGCAGCACCTACACTGACTCCGGTAGCACCCGCAAGGATGAACTCAATAGCATCCTCTGCAGTAGCGATACCACCCATACCGATGATAGGAATCTTGACAGCCTGTGCGGTCTGATAAACCATGCGTACTGCAATGGGCTTGATAGCAGGGCCGCTCATTCCTCCGGTCTTGTTGGCAAGTGCAAATGTGCGTCTGTTGATATCAATCTTCATACCGGTAAGGGTATTGATAAGTGACAGTGCGTCCGCACCTGCTGCCTCTGCAGCTCTTGCCATCTCGGTGATGTCTGTAACATTGGGAGACAGCTTCATAATGATGGGCTGCTTTGCATGCTTTTTAAGCTCTGAAGTGATTCCGAAAAGTGCATCTGCCTTCTGACCGAAAGCAATAGCACCCTCTTTAACATTAGGACATGATACATTGATTTCGAGCAAATCAACTCTCTTCTCATCAGAAAGTCTCTCTACTACATCAACATAGTCCTGAACTGATTTTCCGCATACATTTACGATTACCTTGGTATCGTAATCCTCGAGGAACTTGAGGTCTCTCTCACAAAAAACATCAATTCCGGGGTTCTGAAGACCGATGGCATTGAGCATTCCGCCGTAAACTTCAGTCACACGGGGAGTAGGGTTACCGGGCCAGGGAATGTTTGCCACACCCTTGGTGGTTACCGCACCGAGTCTGTTGAGATTTACAAATTCACTGTATTCCATTCCAGAACCGAAGGTACCTGAACCTACGGTCACAGGATTTTTGAAGGTTACACCTGCAATATTAATCTGAGTATTCATATTCAATCCTATCCGCTGAGCACTTTGTGCCGCTCTAAAATTTTCATCTGTCAATTATGTTGGTTTATATTCATTAGATTTCTACATCGGCTGCAAGGAATACCGGTCCGTCTGTGCAGATACGCGCATTGTTAACATGTGAGTGATGATCGATTTCCTTGGTCTTAACCACACATCCAAGACATGCTCCGACACCGCAGGCCATATGCTCCTCAAGAGATATAAATGCAGGTATGCCTGCTTCTTCGGCATACTTCTTGATTGCACGAAGCATGGGCATGGGGCCACAGCTGCAGATTGCATCAGCTTTGAGTCCTTCCTCCGCAACAGCATTCATTACATTACCCTTAGTTCCTACACTTCCATCCTCGGAAGCAATTACCACACGACCGTACTTCTCCAGATCCTCCTTAAGGAAGGTCTGTGCATCACGATAACCTACAACAACGATAATTTCAGACTTGCATTCAGCCTTACCCTCGGCGGTAAGCTTCTCATTCTGCATGAAAAGCTCCTTAGCAAGCTCAAGCATGGGAGGAATTCCGATTCCGCCGCCCATAAGCATTACTGTCTTGCCCTGAAGTGCCTCAAGATCATATCCGTTACCGAGTACACCCAATACTTCGAGAGTATCTCCTGCTACAGACTTGGAAAATTCTGCTGTTCCTTTTCCTGCAATTCTGTATACCAATCTGATTGCGCTCTGTGCCTTATCTACCTCACAGATACTGATAGGTCTGGGAAGGATAGTGCTCTTGTCGGGAGAAAATACTCCGATAAACTGTCCCGCACCCGCCTCGGCTGCAATCTCAGTCTTGAGCCACATATCAAATATTCCGGGGGCAATTTCCTTCTGAGAAATAACTGTTGCTAATGTTTTCTTTTTCATATTCAGGTTTCCTTTTTTATATTATGCCTCGTAAGCTATCTCACCGCGGCAAATTGTCATCATTACCTTGCCCTTAAGCTCGCATCCGATAAAAGGAGTGTTGCAAGCCTTTGATGCTATATTTTCCTTCTCGTATACTTCACTGATACGGGTATCGATTAAGATAATATCCGCAGGTCCGTTCTCTGCGATGTAACCTGCATCCAGATGATATACTGCTGCAGGATTGGTGCTCATTACCCTGATCAGCTTGTCAATGGTCATATATCCTGCGTCTACGAGATTGGTGATTCCCAGTGCAAGTGCGGTCTCAAGTCCGATGATTCCGCTGGGAGCCTTGGTAATCTCCTTTGACTTTTCCTCAACAGTGTGAGGTGCGTGATCGGTGGCTATCATATCGATGGTGCCATCAACAAGACCTGCGATGATTGCACGTCTGTCCTCCTCCTCACGAAGCGGAGGATTCATTTTTGCCAGAGTGCCATGCTCGATAGCAGCTTCCTCGGTGAGTGAAAAATGATGAGGTGTAGCCTCGGCGTGAATGGACATTCCCGCTGCCTTGGCCTCTCTTACCAACTGCACACCTTCCTTGGTTGAAATATGCTGAATATCTATAGATGCCTTCAGACCTTCGGCAAGCTTGATATCTCTTGCAATCATATTTATCTCTGCTGTTCTGGGTGAACCGCCTATGCCAAAGAATTCACTGGCTTTGCCGCGATTGATTCCGTTGTTTTCGATAACGGAAGGATCCTCCTCATGGAAGCTGATAGGCATATCAAGCTGAGCAGTCTTTTCCATTGCCTTTCTGACGATATCTTCCTTGAGAAGCGGAATACCGTCATCTGTAAATCCAACCGCTCCGGCTGCTGCCAACGCATCCATATCTGTGAGTTCTTCACCCTTAAGGCCCATGGTTACATTACCGCAGGCATATACATTGATAGCAGTCTCTTTACCCTTATCCAGGACATACTTCATAGTCTCTACGGTATCAATAGCAGGCTTGGTGTTGGCCATCATTACCACGCTGGTATAGCCTCCCTTTGCCGCTGCCTTTGCACCGGTATATATATCTTCCTTGTCGGTAAATCCGGGATCTCTGAAATGTACATGTACATCAACAAGTCCGGGTGCCACAAGGAGTCCCTCGGCATCGATTACTTTTATGTCAGACTTCTTGGTTTTTGTCCCTGCAGACTTACCCTTGTCTACGCAATCGGCCACATCGATCATGTCCGCAATCTTTTCAATTTTTCCGTTGGAAATAAGAATATCCCTGTGTCCGTTCTTGCCGGATTTGGGATCAACAACATATCCGTTTTTAATCAGTATTTTCTTCAAAATCCGATTCCTCCAGAGATTTTTGTACTATTTGTCATAATATCATAAAAAATTTCATCTTTAAATCTATTCCTTCTCTCTATACTTCCGATATAATTAGTATAGGAGGAGAATTTTCGCTATTCTCAAGCCCTACCTTGCGAACGACGGAGTTTCTTCTGCTAATAGGAAATGGATTTCCATATTTTAGAGAAAGGAGAGAAAGAATGGTAAACGGAGTTACATCTTCTCAGGTGAGCGCAGCATACACTGCTTATTCAAGCACTGCAAAAGCGAATAAGGATACCACTGAAAGCAAAGCAACAAGCAAAGCTTCAGATGTAGCTGCAACTTATGAACCTTCCGAAGAAGGCAAAAAGTCAGCAAAAACTTATACGCAGAATACTGAGCTCGTCAATCAGCTGAAGCTGGATGCTGAAACAAGAACCCAGAATCTTCAGAGTCTTGTGCAGAAGCTGATGTCACAGCAGGCTACAACCTATGGTAACGCTACAGATATTTGGTCCTTCCTTCGTGAGGGAAAATTCACTGTAGATCCCGAGACCAAGGCACAGGCACAGGCTGATATCGCAGAGGACGGCTATTGGGGCGTTGAGAAAACCAGCGATCGTATAGTATCCTTTGCTACAGCACTTACCGGCGGCGATCCCAGCAAGCTCGACAGCATGATTGATGCTTTCAAGAAGGGCTTTGCACAGGCTGAAAAGACCTGGGGCGGCGAATTGCCCGAGATTTCGCAGAAAACCTACGGCGCTGTACTTCAGAAGTTTGAGGATCTCAAAAAGGAGTACGGTCTTACCGAGGAATAAGCTGCTCTTGTAAAAGAGTCATGCCGACCTGCATAACCATGAGAAGAACAACACCCGCGACTGAAATGATTTCAATCGCGGGTGTTTTATTTTGTATTATTCGTAGATACCTGCTGAACATTCATTCAGGTTCTTAAGTAAATCCTCTTCATTGAAGGGCTTGGTGATAAATGCCTTAGCACCAATCTTGAGAGCTTCGATTACTCTCTCCTTCTGTCCTGCTGCAGTTACCATGATAACCTTGGCATCGGGATCCTTTTCAATGATTCCCTTAAGAGCTCCAACACCATCCAATACAGGCATTGTTACGTCCATTGTTACAATGTCGGGCTTTACACGGCTGTAGGTCTCGATAGCCTCTTCACCGTTGCTTGCCTCTGCTACTACCACATAATCATTCTTCTCGAGAAGCTGTCTAAGCATCTTTCTGATCAATGCAGAGTCGTCTACTATCATAATATTGCCTGCTCCGGTAATGGTCTTCTCAACCTCTTCGGACTTGGCAATTGTAAGCTTGTGCTCATTAGTACCGGGTGCAAATGCTTCATCGGTAGAAATAACAAGATCAACCTGCTTGTCCTTGATAAAAATAGGCATTACATAAGCGGTACCGGTGATATTCTGTCTGAGGAATACCTGAGGAGGATTCATATCAGAGAACTCATCATGCTTACTGAGCTCTGAAGAAAGAAGACCGTTGTTCAGGTTTGAAAACTCACATACAGCATCATATACTTCTTCACTTCCGCTGAGTGCTACGCCCTTAGCATAACCCTTAGCCAGCTCCATGATACCGTCGATATCACTGCCTGCTGCAAATCCAACATAGATAGCGTTATTACCGATAGCCTTCTGACCTGCAATAATGCTGTAGCTGTAATCGGTGCTTCTCTTCATTCTTCCGAAATAGAAATCAGAGGTAACAAATCTGGTAAGATTTCTCATTACAAGACCTGCCATATCGGTGATCAGCTTGTCGCGAACAAGTGCAAAGAAAGTCATCAAGGTAGCGAAATCATCGTTCTTAATAGCCTCAAGCTCATTATCAGTGAAGCCCATGGAAGTCTGGAAGCCCTTTACATAGGCCTCGATGTCTCCCATCGCAACACCCTTTCTCTCATTGAGAAGCTGATAATACTTCATTGAAGCATTGCCCTGCTTTGAAAGCATTGCATCAAGCTGCTCCTCTGTGATATATCCGAGACCGATGGCAATATCACCGAATCTCTTATCCTGCTGAGTCTGCAAATGATTGATTTCCTCAACCTGCTGGTCGTTCAAAAGACCCTCTGCAATTGCGATAGTTCCAAGCTTAACTCTGGTCTGGCTCATCTCATCATGAAGCTGACGATTGTCGTCTGCGCTGATAATACTGTTGTCAACCAGATACTTTCCCAATAATTGTGTAAACATTATGTGTTACCCCCTTGCTGCGGTTATCTTGAAGTACTCTCCCCTATACCCTAAAGCCCCTTTTTTATGTATTTGAGGCTATAATCATCGTAAGCAATATTATACAAAATTTGTATGTCTTATGTCAATTTTTTAGTAATTTTTTTATAACGCAAAACGCACTAATCATGCGGCTTTTTTCTGTATCAGAATAGTACAAAAGATACCTGTCCCCGTAGTACTCGCCATTGCCGTAGCAGTAGGCTGTAAACGGTACTATTTTGACTCCGTTTTCCAGTGCTTTTTGTTCCAATCCAACTGCATTTTTGAGGTATTCCGGGCGCACTCTGAATGCCAGCTGAAGTCCTGCCTTGTCTTCGGTAATCTCTATGCATTCTAAGATTCCGGATTCCTCCAATGCGGAAAGCATTTCCTGCCTGCATTTTTTGTACTGATTGCGCACTCTTCGGATATGGCGCTCATAATATCCTTCCGAAATAAAAGCCGCCAGCGTATACTGCTCGAAGCCCGATACAGATCCGGAATAAAAGCTCAGCTTTTCGTTGTAGCGACGATGCAGCTTCTCGGGGAGCACCATATAAGCAATTCGTATCGACGGAGCCAGCGTCTTCGTAAACGTATTCATATAGATGACGTTACTGCTGTCCATAGAATACAGTGTGGTAACCGGACGTCCTTCAAATCTGAATTCGCTGTCGTAATCGTCCTCAATAATATATGCATCCTGCTCTGCCGCCCAATTAAGCAACCTGCTTCTTCTGTGGATGGGCATTACCGTACCGGTAGGAAAATGATGTGCGGGCGAAAGGTGCACCAGCTTGACATTACTGTTCTTCAGGCGGTCTATCTTCATACCCTTCTCGTCAACGGGTATATAAATAACTCTCACACCGTTAGTCTCATAAATCTGTCCCACCTTTTTGTAGCCCGGATTTTCAACCGCCACAAAACAGCTTCTTCCGATAAGCTGAATCAATATATGATGAAGATACTCCGTGCCCGGCCCGACGATTATCCTGTCGGCATCCACCGTCATTCCTTTATTTTTGTATAAATAGTCGGCTATGGCTTTTCGAAGCTCATACACTCCCTTTCCGGTAGGTGCCTGCAAAAAACCGGCCTCGTGATCCAGCATATTACGCCTCATGAGCTTAGCCCATGAATCAAACGGAAAACTGTCGGACTTGATACTGTTGACCGAGAAATCCGCCAGTAACGGAGACGTTTCTACTTTCGCCGCTTTCTCATTATCCGACAAGATGGGAAGTTCTCCGCTCCTGTCTATCGGCAGAGAGCTAAGCTCCATATCCTCCGATACGTAGTAACCTCGTTTTTCGCGGCTGATAATGTATCCTTCGGTGATCAGCTGCGCATAAGCATTCTCAACGGTGATGATTGCCACACCCAAATGCGAGGCAAGCACCCTTTTAGACGGAATGCGCTCACCGGGCAAAATTTTGCCTGTTAGAATATCATTCTTGATACACTCATACAGGTACATATATACGGGCAGATTGCCCTTATTCTCCAATGAATATGTCAGAAGCTCCATTTTATGCTCACCATCATACTGGTCTTGTTCATTTTTGATTAATTGGCATTGTAAATCATACCAGTTTGAGCATATACTATAACTTGCTAAAATGAAAGCTATTTTAAGTGTATAAATCTTTATCTGAGGAATAAGTTTATGAAAAAAGTAATGTCAATTCAGGATATATCCTGCATCGGCAAGTGCTCTCTGACTGTAGCACTTCCCATAATTTCCGCTGCAGGAATCGAGACCGCAATAGTTCCTACTGCGGTGCTTTCCACACATACACATTTCAAGGGATTTACATTTAGAGATCTCACCGACGACATGGAGCCTATTCGCGACCACTGGAAGTCACAAGGCTTCAAGTTCAGCGCCATCTACACCGGCTACCTCGGCAGTGAGCGCCAGATAAATATCGTGCAGTCATTCTTTGATACATTCAAGGAAGAAGATACTATGATTATAGTCGACCCTGCGATGGCTGACGGCGGTGAACTCTACTGCGGTTTCGATGAGCATTTTGCCAAAGAAATGGGCAAGCTGTGCGGCAAAGCAGATATCATCCTTCCCAACATTTCAGAGGCTGCATTAATGCTTGGTGAAGAATATCCCGGTGAAGAAGCCGATGAAGAGACCATTAAAGCATTAGTCCTGAAGCTCTCTGCACTCGGAGCAAAGCTTTCCGTAATCACAGGCGTAAATCTCTCCGACGGAACCTTCGGATTCATTGGATATGATTCTGAGAAAAAAGAATTTTTTAAGTACGGCACCGAGAGAATACCGATGAAATCGCACGGAACCGGTGATGTATTTGCAAGCGCCTTTACCGGTGCTCTTGCAAATGAATTCAGCGTGTATGATGCACTTTGCATCGCAGCCGACTACACCTCACGCTGCATCAAAAATACCTACAACGACCCCGACAAGGTCGATTATGCAGTTAACTTCGAGCTTGAGCTTCCGTACTATATCTCAAGATTAAAAAAATAACATATAGATTAACCAATCCGATCGAGCATCTGTTTTTCGACGATAGCGGCAACATCCTTAGTAGACATCGATTTGAGTTCCTCAGCCGTAATTACACCTGTAATATCCAAATATATGTCGGTATGGCGTCTGAGATAATTCTTATGAACATTCTCAGTACCGCATATAGTAGTAATCACGATGGGAACCTTGGCCATCTGTGCAATCTTGAACACACCGTTGTGAAACGGAAGTAATCCCTTGCACTCCTTGTTGCGGGTTCCCTCAGGATAGATTCCTATTGAAACCTGATTATCCTTTATCAGCTCCGAAGCTTTGATGATAGTCTTCAAAGCCTCTCTTGCATTTTCACGGTCAATCGACATGAAGCAGCACTTGCGAATTATTTTTCCAAAGAAAGGAATGTGCAAATTCTTCTCCTTTGATATAAATGCAATATCATGCTTTTTAAGTGCATACCAAGTCAAAATCGGGTCAAAATTCGAACGGTGATTTTGTACCAGTAAAAATCTTCCACCCTCAGGCACACCTGCATTGAATTTATCAAGCCCGCTCACGTGCATTCTGATTCCCATGAACCAACTCATCAATCCGGTAAAGCTGTTAAGCAGCACACGATAATATCTGCTGTGCTTGTCATAGATTTTGGTGGTATCCACAAACAGCGAACTGATTATAATCACCAGAAAATAGGTCAAAAGTGCGCTGAACAGAAATCCAACACAAGACCCAATCACTATTAAAATTATTTTTACAACCTCAGGCATAACATTCCTCGCGCATCCATAATCTTCGGATGCTCATCTCATTTCTTCACAAATTGCTATAAAATCACAATTCTATATTCAGTCTTCATCATTTGCTTCAGTATCGCAATTCTATATTCAGTCTTCATCTTCTTCAGCATAAGCGAGCGCACATTTTACAGCACGCTTCCAGCCCTTAAGGAGCTTACTTCTGGTCTCCTCATCCATCGCAGGCTCGAATGTTTTTCCCAGCTGCCAATTGTTGATAATCTCTTCCTTACTGTTCCAATAACCCACTGCGAGACCGGCGAGGTATGCCGCACCCAGGGCTGTAGTCTCTACACTAACAGGTCTGTCCACCTTAGTGTTGATAATATCGGACTGGAACTGCATCAGAAAATCATTGGCACTGGCACCTCCGTCCACCTTAAGTCCGGTAAGTTTGAGTCCGGAATCACTTTCCATCGCCTTCAGCACATCAGCAGTCTGATAAGCGATAGACTCCAATGTTGCTCGGATAAAGTGCTCCTTCTCGCAGCCTCTGGTGAGTCCCACTACAGTTCCTCTGGCATGCTGTTGCCAGTAGGGTGCGCCCATTCCTGCAAAAGCAGGTACTATATACATTCCGGCGGTATCCTTCACGGTCTCAGCATACTCCTGAGACTGAGCCGCACTTTTAATCATACGCATACTGTCTCTGAGCCACTGTATGCCCGCGCCTGCCACAAACACGCTTCCCTCGAGCGCATAAGTTACCTTATCGTTCTCTGAAGCTGCGATTGTTGTCAGCAAACCACTCTTTGAATCAATAGGCTCATTTCCGACATTCATCAGCATAAAGCAGCCGGTGCCGTAGGTATTTTTCACATCGCCTTTTTCAAAACAGCATTGTCCGAACAAAGCAGCCTGCTGGTCACCCGCCGCTCCCGCAATCGGAATACCAACGCCCAAGATAGGATTCTGTGTGTATCCGTACAAACAGCTCGAGGGCTTCACCTCCGGAAGCAGGGATTCAGGAATATTGAATCGCTCCATAATCTCCTTGTCCCAGCAAAGCTTGTGAATGTCAAAAAGCATCGTTCTGGATGCGTTACTGTAATCTGTCACATGTACCGCACCCTTGGTCAGATTCCAAATCAACCAGGTATCTACGGTTCCGAAGAGCAGTTCCCCTCGCTCTGCACGTTCTCTGACTCCATCTACATTATCAAGAATCCAGGCAATCTTTGATGCACTGAAGTATGCATCCGGAACCAAACCTGTCTTGGCCCTTATCACTTGATCAAATCCGTCTTCCTTGAGGGCATCTATCATGCCCGAGGTGCGACGGCACTGCCAAACGATAGCATTATAGACTGGCTGTCCTGTCGCCTTGTCCCATATGATGGTGGTCTCTCGCTGATTGGTGATACCTATCGCTGCCACCTCGCTCGCATCAATTCCCAATGTCGCCAGACACTCGGTAGCCACCGAGAGCTGTGAAGACCATATTTCCATGGGATTGTGCTCCACCCAACCGGGCTGAGGATAAATTTGTGTATATTCCTTCTGCGACTTGGCACATATATTTCCCTGTCTGTCAAATAAAATGCAACGTGAACTGGTTGTCCCCTGATCTAACGCCATTACATATTTTTGCATCGTAAAATCTCCCCAAGATTTATTTAATACGTATCCATTATACTAAAAAAGCCGGCGGATTGCTCCACCGGCTTAATATTTTAATAATTAATCGATTACATTTCTGAAACCAAGTACAGGCTCGAAATTGTAGAGACCTGAAATGATACAGCCATCTCTTGAGTTAGCCTCGTGAACAACAAGACCATCTCCGATGTAAAGTGCTACGTGATAGCAGCTTGAAGTACCCATACATACGATATCACCGGGCTGGAGCTCCTCGGTAGAAATAAGTCTACCTGCACTTGCCCACTGGCTTGAAGGTGTACGTCCGATGGTATAACCAAATGCTGCATATACATACATGGTAAATCCACTGCAATCGGTACCGCCCTGAAGGCTTGAACCACCCATTACATATCTGGTACCTACAAATGACTTAGCATAATCTACGATGTTCTGTCTGAGCTCTGTGGTATCTGCATAGCTGATATTGGGAACTGAGATGGTCACATCCTCAGTACGTGAAGCTGCTGCAGCTGCTGCAGACTGCTCCTGACGCTTTCTCTCGGCTTCCTTCTTGGCCTCGGCCTCAGCGCGCTCTTCCTCAATAGTCTTGGCACAGATGTAATCCTCCTGGATAACCACATAATCTGCGCTGACATAACCAACCTTCTCAGAGGTATAGTAAACCTTAATCCACTGAATCTCCGAAGCTGCTTCCTCTTCGAGTTCATTGATTATAGCATCAATATCATCAGAACCGGATGCTTCTTCTGCCGATACTTCATCGACAGTCTCCTCAATAACATCTTCTACATAGATTTCAAGCTTGTCACCTGATTCTACAGATCCTACGATTGATGCATTAATGTCTGCATCTGCACGTACATTAAGGAAATTACACTGTACAATCGCAACCTTCTTGACATAATCACCGATTACATCCAAAGCACTGTTGCCGTAGATAAAATAGTCTGACTTAACATATCCTTCAACAGAACCTGATACGACGTTGAACCATACACCGTTCTCACCGTCTACACGTTCAAGGATCTCACATACACTACCGTTGTACATATGTCCGACAATCTCGCCCTCGGTAGTAGGAAGCGATCTTACATTAATATAATCATTAACCTGCGCAATAGCGAAGTTCTCATATTCGTTAACATACTGTGACATATCGAACTCGATATCGAGTTCCTTGGCCTGCTCTACAACACATTCCATCATTTCGGAATCAACTGTACTTACTTCATATGAATTACCAAGAACAGAGAGGAAAGATGACATTCCGCCACCGTTTCCGAATGCAGAATTGGCATCCTGCGCATATGCTGTATCGGCCTGTATTAGGTTGGCACAAACGGCTGCAGTAGCTGCAATTACGCCGCTTATGACGATTTTTCTTATCTTTTGTAACATATTCTTAATATTTCGCACGACTTTGTTAAACATTTTGTAACAAACCTATGATACAATACATCCATGAAAAAAAACAAGTACTTATTGGTAATTTTAGCAATTTTAGCCATAATCGCCATTATTTTTGTAGTACTTTTAGCCTCAGGTAAGTTAAATCTTAATAAAAACAACGGTGAAGAGGACCCCGTTTCTGAGGTAGATACTACACAAAATACCGAACCGATTGTGGTAGACGAGCCCGAACCGGAACCTGAACCCGAGCCGGAACCCTTCCAGGAATATGACATACATATTATGGCGGTCGGAGATAATCTTTTCCACACCGGCGTTATCAACGGAGGTAAGGCTGCTGACGGTTCGATGAATTATGATTTTGAATTCTACGGAATCTCAGAATTCCTTCAGCTTGCGAATATCAAAATTATTAATCAGGAGACACCAATGGCCGGAAATGAGCTGGGACTTTCAAGCTATCCCACCTTCAACACTCCCACTGAGGTAGGCGATGCCATTGCCAAGGCAAACTTCAACGTAGTGCTCGGCGCAACCAATCACGCTACCGATAAAGGCGTCAGCGGTCTGATTAATTTTTACAATTACTTCCATAATAATTATCCCGAGATTCTGATGGTCGGAATCCACGGAGAAAATATTACTAGTAAACTTCCCATTACCGTACAGGGTGATGAAGCAATTAACTACGTAATAGAAAGTGACGGTACCGCATCGGATATCGATCCCGAGGAGCTTGAAAATTCAGTAGTACTCAATGATGCTTATGATTATTCAAGAATCGGTCTTCTTAATATAGAAGGAATCACTTTTGCAGTTCTCAACTATACCTATGGTAACAACACCGAGATTTATCCCAGTGCACAGGAGGGACACCTCGATCTGCTGACCACCTATGATCCCAACAGCCGATATATCAACTTTACCGAGCTCAATCCTCAGGTAATCGAAGATATCAAGCTTGCCGAGACCATCGCCGATGTCACAATCGTATGCCCTCACTGGGGTGTTGAATATACCACCAAGCCCACCGAATATCAGATGAGATGGGCAGTGGAAATGACCGAGGCAGGTGCTGATGTCATCATCGGATGCCACCCTCATGTAGTAGAGCCTGTAGAATGGATCACCGGTGAAAACGGAAATGAATCTATCTGCTACTACTCTCTCGGAAATTACGTATCTACTCAGAACCAGGCAGCTCTCAATCTTCTCGAGGCAATGGCATGGGTAAGTTTCCATGTAACCGAGAACGGTGTATCTATTGTAAAAGAAGATACCGGTGTAGTTCCTCTGGTTAACCATTACCTCTTCAATCCTCTTCGTTACAGATATACTTATCTCCTTGAGGATTACACTGAAGAACTTGCCGTAAGTCACGGTATCCTCGGATGGGGTGGAATACAGCTCCATCTTGAAAAGCTCCAGAGCCTTTCAGATGAGGTTCTCGGCGGAATGGTACTCACACGTGAGCAGATATACGCTCAGTTCGATGAAGAAATCATCAATGGACTTGAGCCTGCACCCGCTGCAGCCAATAACTAATCAGAGCAGCGGATAATCAGATGCTATAAAAATTCAATATAAAGCAAATATAGACTTATAGGACAAAATGTGTTGATAAAAACCGTCGCAACCCCAGTGTTTATAAGGGGTTGCGGCGGTTTAATCTTTTTTTAAACAACTTTGAGGGTGGACAAAACATGCTGATAAATAGTACGCGACAGTAGTTGGATGCTTCGTGGTCGTTTCGCTGACAGCTTCTAAGTCTACATCATGTTACTCCAACGACCGCAACATAAACTCGCACTCTCATTGATATGAGAGCGCTCAAACAGTTATGTTGCTATATCGTCTGTCTTGGAGGACAGACGATATTCGTCTACGTCACTGATGTAGACAAAGAAGCTGTAACGCTCACTTTAACTACGCATACAACTATCTGTCGCGATTATTTACTATCGGAATAAATATCTGAATTAATATCTGAATTAATATCCAAAATAAATATCTGAATTCACAACGAACTAATTATTTTCATCATCTGAAGATGCCGCACTCGGGTCTATCGGAGTGGTTTCATCTATTGAACCATTCTGTGCAGCGTCATTTGTGGCTCCTGTATCGGTGGCAGCTCCGTCTGTACTATTTGCATTACTATTTGCGTCGCCCTCAGCATTTTCTGCATCAGCCTGTGCTTCTGCTTCGGCCTGAGCAGCTTCCTCAGCCTCGATTCCGGCCTGCTCTTCTGCAGCCGCCTGAGCTGCTGCCTCAGCTTCAGCTCTCTCGATAGCTACTCGCTCTTCTACTTTTTCTCTGGTATATTCTTCCTTGAGCTCACCATCTGCATCGAGTTTTTCGATAAGTATACGTGCGAGAACTTCATTTTTATAGAACCAGTGATACTGACCGTCTGCCATGAGAACCAGGATTTTTCCATCTCCGGTGTCGGTGGAATACACATTACCGATCGCATCGAAGTTACACTCCTCATTCTCTTTGGGAATATTTCCGGCTCCTACTGTAGTCTGAATAGCCTTCTCAAATGTAAAGCTTCTTCCGTATTTATCGGTAGCCGTAAATGCCTCTACCTCAATATAAGGATCCTCCTCCGGAACTTCCTCACCCTCAGCACCATCAGCAGCTGTATCGGTTGATGTATCAGCACCGGTAGTATCGTTTGCTCCAGTGTTCTCAGCGGTATCTGAAGAAATATTTTCAGCATTATCCGAAGCGGTATCGGCATTCTCGGTTCCATCGTCGCTAGCCTCACCGTCCTCAGACTCCTCAACCTCAGGCACATCAATGGTAATCTCATCAACATAAGAAGTACCGTAATATCTGACACCGTCAATCACAACCATGTCCAGCTTGGCCACATCCTCAAGCTCGGCCTCGGTTCTGAACAAATCATTCCAATAATCCTTGCGGAACATATCTATCATCGCAAAATAACGTGGATGAGATCTCCAACCGTGGTCTACGGAACCCGAACCGGTATAATAAATCGTAATATCGGGATAGCATGCACACAGCTCCTGGTAATCCGCATATGAAATTCTGGTATTCTCAATGACAAATCTCTCCAGCTTGGGGAAGTCCTTGAGATAAGTGATATCTGAAATAGGATTGTAGCTGAGATTCAGGTCAACCATTTCCTTGCAATCCTTCAGACACTCCGTATCGGTGATAGCGCCTACGAAGGTCTCGAGATACATAAGATTAGGGAAATTTCTAACTACATCCAAGCTGTCAAATCTATGATTTTCCACACGATTGAAGCTGTCAACAGTGATAAGAATATGAATATCCATATCCTCCATAAAGCTGCAATCATGTACGGCATTGTGTCCGAAATCCAACGCAACCAAATCCGTGCAATACTTCAACTGCTGTGCCTGATCGTTATCAAGACGGGGATCGGTAGCCCACGCATGCAATGTAGAAAAAGCAAGCGCATCGGTACGCACATTCCATCTGAGAGTTCTGGCAGCGTTGGTATTGGTCATGCGAATCATCCATACGAATCTGACAGAAGGGAAAGTATACATCAAATCTTCCATCTCTTCGTTGGTAAGTCCGCAATCACACATATCTATATAAAGAAGATTCGGCAGCTGTCTGATCTGCTCCTTAAAAGCATCCAGATCTGTAATCTTGATGTTGTGGATGTCTGCCACATACTCATACGAGCCTACTTCTATAGTCTCACCTGTCTCAAGATTACCCACAGTAACAAAATACTCCTCGGGCTTTACATACACTTCCTCCACAGGCTCCGGCTCAACCTCCACAGGCTCAACCACAGGCGTCGGTTCGGGTTCGGGTGTCTCAACCACTGTAGGTTCAACGGGCTGAGGCTCAGGTTTTGCAGTACAAGCCACAACAGAACCTGCTGCCATAATGACACCCATACCGAGTGCTATTTTCTTACTGATACGCTTAAAAAACATGACTTATTTCACTCCGGACTAATTGGAATTTCTCAATATATAAAATGCTTTTACACACTTATAAATGAATACTACTTAATTAAAAACATCACACCTCAAACATTCTAAACAAAATACGCGAAATATTCAACATTTACATTAAATACAGCGAGAAAAAAAAGCTCCCAAAATCGCATATTTTTATATTATTTATAATATAAAGAAAGAACCCCGGGTGGTGGAAGCACCCGAGGTCCTCTCCGCTTACACAAGTGAGTCGCAGCACCTGTGCAAGCCTGCATATACCAAACTAAGGGATTAGAGGAACGCTTAGTTATCTGATAAGCATTGAATGGCTTTATGCAGTTATATAAATCCATACCTTGACTGCTGCCTTCAATACTTGAGTTAAAACTACGTCTTCGATATGAATATATTTCTTACTCTACGTCCTGAAGAGCTGCGTAATCTTCTTCGCCGGTACGTACCTTTACTACCTTGTCTACGCCGTATACGAAGATCTTACCATCTCCGATGTGGCCGGTATAAAGAGCCTTCTTAGCTGCGCTGATTACCTGATCTACAGGAATCTTACTTACTACTACATCAACCTGAACCTTAGGAAGAAGTGTTGCATCCATCTCAATACCACGATATCTCTCGCCGGCACCCTTCTGGATACCACATCCCATAACCTGTGTAACGGTCATACCGGTTACACCGAGTTCGTTCAGAGCTTTCTTCAAAGCATCGTATCTTGAAAGCTTTGCTATGATACATACTTTGTAAATGCCTGTCTCCGGATGAATAGGAGCCTGCATAACCTGAACAGCTGCATCCTTCTTGGTCTCTGAAGCTGCCTCGTACTCTGACTCTCCAAGGTCGGTGTTCTCGTTTACTTCCATTGAAGTAGCGGTAACATCCATGATTGAGAATCCTGAGTATGCTGAAGGAAGACCATGCTCTGTCTTATCAAGACCGATGATTTCCTCTTCTTCAGTAACACGAAGACCAACAGTCTTCTTGATGATGAAGAATACAATTGTAATAGTTACGATAGTCCATGCTGCGGTAATTCCCATACCTGCAAGCTGTAAACCGAGCTGAGTGAATCCGCCGCCGTAGAAGAGGCCTTCACCCTTGATTACTCCACCCTCCATTGCTACTGCATATCCGGGAGCACTTGAGGTTGCAAAAAGTCCAACTGCAACGGTTCCCCATACACCGTTAAGGAAGTGTACTGCTACAGCACCTACAGGGTCATCAACATGAGTTACATTATCATTGAACCAAACACCAAAGATTACAAGAAGACCTGCTACCAAACCGATGATAGCTGAACCTGCACAATCGGTAACATCGCAAGGTGCGGTGATTGCTACAAGTCCTGCAAGTGATGCATTCAAGCACATTGAAACATCGGGCTTGCCATATCTGATCCAAGTAAAGAGCATACATACTACGGTTGCTACTGCAGGAGCAACTGTTGTGGTAAGGAATACAGAACCAAGAGTGTTGATATCGGTTGCTGCTGCACCGTTGAATCCGTACCAGCCCATCCAGAGGATGAATACACCGAGAGCTGCAATTACGAGATTGTGACCGGGAATAGCATTTACCTTAGTAACCTTGCCACTCTTGTCCTTCTGGAACTTACCGATTCTGGGTCCGAGCATTGCTGCACCGATGAATGCGCAAATACCACCAACCATGTGAATGCAGTTAGAACCGGCATAATCGTGGAATCCCCACTGTGCGAGGAATCCGCCACCCCATACCCAGTGAGCTTCGATGGGGTAAATAACAGCTGAAATAATAGCTGAATATAAGCAATATGAAGAGAACTTAGTTCTTTCAGCCATTGATCCTGAAACGATTGTTGCTGTGGTAGCACAGAAAACAAGGTTGAATACAAAAGCTGAGGTATTTCCGTTCGCAGCATACTCCTTGAAGTTGGTGAGAACAGAAAAATCGAACTTTCCGATAAATCCGCCTGCGATGTTATCGCCAAGCATAAGTGACGAACCGATGATGAACCACATTACTGTACCGATACAGAAGTCCATGAGGTTCTTCATTATAATGTTACCTGTGTTCTTGGCTCTGGTAAAACCTGCCTCACACATTGCAAATCCGGCCTGCATCCAGAATACGAATGCTGCACCGATGAGAAACCATACTGCGTAGATTTCTCCATTGACACCACTTATGGTGTCTTGTAAGTTTTGTAAAACTGTAGTAATTTCTTCAGTCATAAGCTTGTGCCTCCTATCCCTTGATGTATAATAACGACTGTCTAGCACTATATATCTTAAACACATCCTTGCGCGCGATGATCTAAAATGTGCTTATTGATACCGAAGATAAAATGTATCGTATAAATCATTTTCAATTCATACGAGAAAATAAAAAAGGGCGCTACGGGAGTTACCCATAGCGCCTTCGCTTTATGTAAGGAAGTATAGCACCCGACTTTTCGAGTGTCAAATACAAAATTTATAGTTTTTTTACTATTTACAATTTTTCTTTTATGCAGATTTACTATCTTTACCGCGAATCTGCTTTTTTTGAAGACTTACTAATTCTCGTCAGGAATGTCAATCTTGTTGTAAAGATAATCAAGAACATCACCGGTAAATCTCTTGGCACTGATACCAATCATGAAGCTTCCGTCCTCCTGCTCCACCTGACGCATAACCTCTGCGTACATAATGAGCGACTCAGCCATAATGATAATGTCACGGCCTACGAGATTAGGAGCCGAAGCATCGATTTTGATACCCATTCCTACGGGAGATACATTTTCTACCACAACCTCGTAACGCTCCTGGGTAGTGCAATCTATAATCTGACTCTTTACATTCAAAGTCATTCTGTTGGCGGATCTTCTGTCTTCCATATATATACCCCACTTGTTGATATGATACGCGCGGCACATTTCCCCGAGTGCTGCGCAAGTTACTGTTCTCTATAGGAAACAGTATACTCCGTGTATATATCAACTTCAAGTAGTGCTATATCTCGCCGTCTATTAAATGATAACCACTTTTATGTTTTTTTACGGTATCCTTGGCATTCTCAATAGAATTGTGGAGCGTGTCTACATTGGGCTTTACATTGTTGGGATTGACCAGATTCCCCAAATCTCTCTCCAACTCATAATCCTCCAATATCATGGCGGCATGTACCACTCTATCCTTGAGAGGAGTCTGCAAATGCGCATTCATCATATTAAGAACTGCGTTAGGTGAGCTTCCGTGATTGCCGTACAGCATATACAAAAGCTGTCTCTTACCGGTTGGAGGCAACTGCGCCACCAAATGCGTCAAAGCTTCCTCAACGCGTCTGT
>JAKSRV010000129.1 GCA_024403435.1 Lachnospiraceae bacterium | reverse complement strand
TCTGATCGAACTCCCAGTGAAGACCATCCTTACTTCTTCCAAGATATACATAAGGGATACCGTTGGTCTGCTCACCACGGAAAACTCCTACAAAACCATCTTCGTAAGGAACTACCGCACTGTTAAAAATACGTGCTACTCCTTCGATGGGATTTCTGTTGATAATAGGGTTCTCAGAATAACGCCAAATAGGTGCGCCTACGATAGGCTTTGCAGGCTTATCCTGCCAGGGTACATTGGGAACTGCAGGTGCAATCATTTTAATTTCGCTCATTTTGTTGTCCTCTCTTTTGTGAATTGCAATTGTGTTTAGTCTTTTTTAATCTTTTTTAGTTTCTTTCCGCTTAAATACTGTTTTACGGCTTTATTTTTACTTTTTTAGCCTGTATTTTCAGTATTTATCGGCCTCTTTGTATCTCGTCGCTTTTATTTGATAATCCTAATCTATACCTTTTTTCTTTAAAAAGCAATAGCCTATTTCAATTATTTTAATCAAAATAGGCTATTTTTTAACTTAAATTTAATTAAGTTTATTTCTTTTACTTTTCAAACACAATTACATTCCAAGAAAGAGGCTTGATATGATTGCTGAATACACCGTTTTCATATGAGTATGACTTGTTATCTGCAGGAGCAATCAGCTTATCGTTCTCATAAGAATTCTTTGCACCCTCTTCCTCACAGAATGTCTCAAGATGTGCCACCGGCTTGTAACCTTCAAATCCCTTGAGATCGATGGTGAGAGGATATTCCGCATCCTCATTTCTATTGATGACAAATACTGTCACGCGATTATTTTCCTTATCCCATGCAGAAGCGGCATCAACATAATTGACACCTTCCTTGCCTGTATACTGCGAAGTATCGTCGATAGCATATCCGGGCATATCATAAGTCTCGGAATCTACCTTGGTAACCATAGAAGTTCCCTTAGCATACTGAATCAGCTGCATATATGCATAGTGTGAAGCTGCCTTCCATACATGGTCATGGTTAGAAGCTGCCAACGCACCGAGTCCGCCTGTCATACATCCGATTTTTACTCTGTCAGCATGACGCAAAAATGCAAGCTGTACAGATGCCATTCCGAGCAGGTGAGTCATATCGGAACCCGGGAAAGGTCTCTCGGGCATATTGTCGGGATCATGTCTCACATAAGTTCTGTTGGGATCAAACTTGTAATGAGTGCGAGCCATATTGTAGCGTCCCCATCCGGGATTGAGAGGACTGAAGGGCTTCATCATAGCGCCAAACTCATCAAATGAAATCATCATCTTTTTAGGTGAACGATGCTTAGCCGCCACAAAGTCACACATTGCCACTTCATTATTGATAAAATCTTCATAATACAATGCACCGCCGAGAAGAGCCTTCATATCTCCGGGAGCCGCAAAATGATAATGATGTACAGAAAGATAATCTACTGTATCGAAGCACTGATCGAGCACCTTCTCGTCCCACTCGGGGAAATGCTCCATAAACGGAGCCGACGAACCGCAGACTGCAGTCTTTATACTCTCATCTATCCACTTCATTGCCTTTGAGGTCTCGTTGCAACGCACACCGTATCCAAAAGGATCCTTCTCCCATGAGCCAAGCTGCCAAGGACCGTCCATCTCATTTCCGAGATACCATGTCTTGACTCCGTAAGGCTTCTCATGACCATTCTTTTTTCTCAAGTCTGACCAGTATGTACCGCCCTCATGGTTGGTGTACTCAATGATATCCATCGCATCCTGAATGGTACCTGTTCCAAGATTTACGGTATAAAGAGGTGTAGTCCCTACTTTCTCTGCCCACTGAAGATATTCGTCATGACCCACTTCATTGGTATAGTACTGGTGCCATGCCGGATCGAGATGTCCCTTTCTCTCAGAAAGAGGTCCGATTGAATCCTTCCACTGCCAGCACGATACAAAGTTACCGCCGGGCAGTCTGACAGCAGGTAACCCTGTCGCCTTGAGTGCATCAATCCAGTCGGTTCTGAATCCCTGCTCATCCGCTGTGGGATGCTTGGGATTGTACATGGTTCCGTTTACCATCGTTCCGATGGGCTCCAGGAAAGCTGAAAAAAGCTGGTCTGAGATTTCTCCGATCTCATACTCCGGGTGAATTGTAATTTTTGCGTTTTGTGCCATAACCCCTCCATTGCCCGTACAGCTTAATCACTGTCAAAATACGGGCTTATGATAATAATACAATTGCAGCCAAACTTCCCCAAAGCCGGCTGCAATTTTAGTTTACATATTAAATTCTATTGTAAAACGTATTTACGGTAAATGATAAATAATCATCATTAATTGATTTTTCTAACGCTGTCTTTGATTACAAGGCGTCCCTCAACGATATGAGTACCGTGAGCATAATATTCTTTGTTGAGCTTGCGCACCAGAGTCTCTACCGCACGCTTTGACATCTCTGTAAAATCTACCTCATATGAAGTAATCTCAACGTCACAAAGACCGGGATAAATGTAGTTGTCATAACCGACTACAGAAATATCCTCAGGCACTCTGTAGCCTGCCTTCTGAAGCTTTTTAATCAGCATTCCGGCAGTAACATCACAATTGCAGAAAAATGCAGTAGGCATCTCCTCGGGAAGCTTGAGCATGTTTTCTTCATCAATATTTCCGGTTGCGCCATCTCTGTCGTCGATAATCCAATCGAGTCTGAAAGGTCTGCCGTGCTCAAGCAATGACTTGGTGTAACCCAGATATCTGTCTGTGATTGAACCTGTAGCACCAAGAGTACCTACATATGCGATATCCTTGTGACCCATCTCGAAGAGATAGTTTGTCAGGAAATATGCTCCGTAGAAATTATCAGAAATAATTGCATCCGCACTCTGCTTTCTGTCCATAAAATCCATGAATACAAGCGGTACCTCTGCCTCTTCTACAAGTGTTCTGATATAATCCTCATTTACCCATCCGATTACGATGATTCCGTCAGTCTTGTTCTCTGCAAGAAGCTTGGGCATAATCATCTGCTCTTCCATCTGAGGTGTAACAACTTCGAGAAGGCTGAAGCATCCTCTGTCCATTGACTGCTGCGCTACCTGCTGATACATCTGCCAATAAAATGAAGAATATCTGTCGAGATATGTTTCCTCAATCAAAACTCCGATATTGAAATTGGTATGCATTGCTCTTCTTCTTGCAACCGAAGGCTGTACATAACCCATCTCGTCTGCAAGCTGAACTATCTTCTCACGAAGATCCTCGCTCACACCCTTCTGTCCTGAAAGTGCCTTCGATACAGTCACGACACTTACACTCAATTTCTCGGCGATATCTGCCAACTTTACATTTTTAGCCATTTTCTCTTCCTCACATACTATCGTTTATATGCGTTTCATCTGTACAAACCAAACACATACCTTACTTATCTGATACTTCAACCAAATGAATCAGCTTTGACTGATAATCTCCCCAGAGATTCTGAATCTGCAATCCCGCCTTCATCAAAGTCTCTCCGCTATAGCATCCGTCCTCACCTTCGATCTTATACATCTTTTCGGGTGCAAGTCCGTCCAATCTGATAATGCGACTATGATAATTCGGTCTGCCCATTACCTGTGCAAAGGTAAACAATGCTTCACTCTTATCCTTGCTTACCACTCCGTAGCAATCATAGAAATGATTTTCTCTGTACGAAGCAATTCTGTAATAATCACCGGTTCTAACCAGCGGATTATACTTATGATACATCTCAACCTGTCCGGGAATGCTTTCTCTGTCTTCCTGTGGAATCTTGGTGATATCCAACTCGTAACCGAAGGTTCCGGCCAACGCCACATTTCCTCTGGTTGAAAACGGTGTACTTCTTCCCACCGTATGATTGGGACAATCAGATACATGCGCCCCCATGCTTGAAAGAGGATATACAAGTGCTGTACCTTCCTGTATTCCCAGTCTCTCTATTGCATCTGTATCGTCAGAGCACCAAATCTGAGGTCCGTAATAGAGCATACCGGGATCAAATCTGGCACCGCCACCGGAACAATTCTCCAACAATAGATTCGGGAATTCCTTAACAAGTCTCTCCTGGAGCTGATATACCGCAAGTACATATCTGTGATAAAGCTCTCCCTGATTTTCCTTACCCAGGCAATAGCTTCCCAAATCAGTAATCTGACGATTCATATCCCACTTCACATACTCTATATTGGCACTGTGAAGGATCTTAGATACTACGTCAAATACATAATCAACCACTTCCTGTCTGCTCAAATCCAGCACATACTGATTTCTCGATCTGACAGGTGTTCTGCCGGGAATAGCGATTGCCCAATCGGGATGTGCCCGATACAAATCAGAGTCGGGTGAAATCATCTCGGGCTCAAACCATATACCAAACTTAAGTCCAATCTTATTAACCTCATCGACAAGATATTTAAGACCGCCCTGAAGCTTGCTCTCATTTACATACCAATCACCGAGCGAACTGTTGTCGTCATCTCTGTGTCCAAACCAGCCATCATCCATAACCAGCATTTCAATACCGGCTTTTTTAGCCTCACGCGCAATCGCGATAAGCTTCTCTGTATCAAACTGAAAATATGTCGCTTCCCAATTATTGATCAGAATCGGTCTCTTCTTATCCTTGTAAGGACTTCTGATTAAATGCTTTCTGTATAAATCATGGAAGGTGCGGCTCATCTTACCGATACCTTCATCCGAATACACACTTACCGCCTCAGGCATCTGAAGACTCTCACCCGCCTTAAGCTCCCACTTAAAGCCTGTGGGATTGATTCCCATCAGCACTCTCACGGAATCAAACTGTGTCTTTTCAACCTGTGCAAGGAAATTACCTGAGTAAACAAAATTGAAACCGTATACTCTGCCCTGTCTCTGGTCAGCCCCCTTGCTCACCAATGCCATAAACGGATGCTCCTGATGTGACGATTCACCCTTAACAGAGCCTACAGAAGTCTTGCCGTAACCGATGGGTCTTTGGTCCATCTGTCTCTCTCTTGCCCATGAGCCGTGGAGCGTCAGAAGTTCATAATCCTCTCCGTCCATATCCATAGCAAAGGACATAGCTTTTTTTATAAACACCGAAGCACCCGAAACATTTTTCACTTCAGCGCTTCTGATAATTGCATCACTGTCCGCGAACACCGAATATCTGAGTATAAATTCGAGGCCGACATTTTTATCCTCCAAAATGAGTTCCAATGTCATAGCCTTCTCATCAGCTGCCTCACCCTCAAAAGTAGCAGGCAGTCCCGTTAATGCAGGCTTACCCTTAATAATTCTGTAATCCTTGTACAGAGGGCATACCGCAAAATGACCTTCGCTGTCCACGATTTCAACTGCGCCTTCACGGTAATCTCCCAATCCGTTGCCCGGATACTCAGTGGGAAATGTATCCATAAATGAGCCTCTGTCGCGATTATTTTTCGAAGGAACAAATGGGTTCTCATTTATTCTGAGCATATACATCGGGATATCCGAAATCTTCGGTCCGTAATATACATGTCCGGGGAATCCCTCCTCATCTACAATTGCGATGATATATGAATTATTAACTGTATCAATTTTGAACGCTCTGAGTTCTTCAATGTAGGCAATATTCATATTCTTTTAATTTCTCCTCCGAGAATTTTAAGTTAATTTTAACTCTATAATATCACAATTTAAGTTAAATAATAATATTTTTTAGAT
>JAKSRV010000128.1 GCA_024403435.1 Lachnospiraceae bacterium | reverse complement strand
TATTTGATTTATTGCACTAGGAATGCACACGTAGGCCTTGGCAGAAATGCCAAGGCCTATTTGATTTATTGCACTAGGAATGCACACGTGGGCCTTGACGGAAACGTCAAGGCCTATTTGATTTATTACACTAGGAATGCACACGTGGGCCTTGGCAGAAATGCCAAGGCCTTTTTATTTGCACCTACACTGCAATTGAATATTCGAATTTTGCTGTTAAAGAGGTATAAAAGAGAGACATTTTCAGATATAATATATACATTCTTAAGGGGGGCACCTGATGCTGAATCGGTTAAAGTATGAAAGATTGCCGCGAGAATTAAAGAAACGCTGGAGTTATGAGGCTTTTCTTTCATATCGTATGCAGGAGATGAATATCGCGCAGATTGAGGAGCTGGTCACCGAAGATGAACTTTGGGATAGGGAAAAGCTGCTCAATGCAGAGGCCTTCAGAAATATTTTTAACGATAAGAAAGAATTTTTCAAACGGTTTCACGATGACTGTGAAGGCAGATATGTAAAGCGCGACATATTGTTTTTGGAGGACTCAGGGGTGGGGGCATTTCGGGAGTTTTGCAGCAAGTATGAAAAAACAGTGTTGAAGCCTGTTGATAAGTATGCCGGCCTAGGCATTCGGATTATAGACAGGGTGGATGCATTTGAGGATGATTTTGCAAAGCTGGAAAACGAATTTACCGATCTGAAAGCATCAAGATACATCGCTGAAGAATACGTGCATCAGGCTAAAGAGTATTCGGATATTTATAATAAATGTCTCAATACAATCAGAGTGACTACATTTGTTAAGGATGGCGGGGAAGCCGGTATATTATTTGCGGTCAACCAATTTGGCCAAAAGGGTAGTGTTGTGGACAATCACGATGATGCTGCGATATGGGCATCGATAGATGTGGATACCGGAATTGTGACCGGGGCAGAGGTTGAGGCTTTAGACGGCAGAGTATATGATTTCCATCCCGACACAGGGGCGCGTATATTGGGATTTGAAAATCCGTGCTGGGCACAAATTCGGGATTTAGCCATTGAACTTGCCGGAGTGGTTCCGGAATGCAGGCTGATAGGTTGGGATATAGCAGTCAGAGATGATTACAGTCTGGAAGTTATTGAGGGGAATGTTACCCCTGAATTGAATTTGTATCAGAGCGTAAGCGGAAATGGTCTACGCACAGCGCTTGGTATATAGTTTTTTATCTGCCAAAAAATATACAAACTGAGCTTCGTGGTATTCGGGGGGCGGAGAATACAAAATAAATCGAAGCGAAAGATGGGAGAAAGAGATGATTAATTGTGCAGGGTGTGGCGCGAATATGCGCTTCAATCCGGAGTTGCAGTTGCTCAAATGCGATTATTGCGACTCGACAGCAGATCCGGAAAATCTTCAGGCGGCAATCATATCACCTGAATCGAGAGTACGTCTGCAGACAAAAGACATTTTTGAGGCGAAAATTTATACCTGTCCTCAGTGCGGTGCAGAACTTGTCAGCGATGACGATACCGCAGCTACTTTTTGTAACTATTGCGGTGCTTCGGTAATGTTCGAGGAACGCTCGGTTACAATGAAGGCACCGTCTTATGTTATTCCGTTTAAGAAGAGCAAGGATCAGTGTCAGCAGATATACAGCAAATTTGTTAAGAGTTCGCTGTTTGCACCTAAGAGCTTCATTAAAAATGATACTGTAGAGCGTTTCAGAGGAATCTACATGCCTTTCTGGGTATACGATATGGGCATGCAGGATGATGTTCATTTGGCCGGATCAAAATCTCACAGGAGAGGTGACTATATTATCACCGATCATTATGATTTGGCAGCACATGTGCGTGCGCACGGCAATGGCGTCAGCTTTGATGCTTCCGCTGCATTTGCCGATGAACTCAGCCAGTCGCTTGCACCTTATGATTTCAGGGAATGTAAAGGATTCTCTGCAGGCTATCTCAGTGGCTTCTACGCTGATACAGCTGACGTGCAGCCGCAGGTATATGAAGTTGAGGCTAAAAATGTAATTGCATCGGATATTGCAAATAAGCTAATGAAGGAAGCTGCCTTTCGTGGTTATAATGCAACTACTTCTCTAGAGGGAATCGGTAGCCGCATGAGAATTGAAAGAGCGGACATGGCATATTTCCCCGTATGGTTTTTGGCAAATTACAGCAAGGGCTATGTAAGCTATGCTGTTGTTAACGGTCAGACCGGTAAGATTAGTGCGGATATTCCGATTGATTACAAGAAATATATTATCGGTTCGCTGATTTGTGCGGTTCCGGTTATGTTGATTCTTGACCTGTTCTTTACACCGAAGCCGGCACTGCTTGCTATTATTGCTGCTATTTTTGCAATCGTTATTTATAATATTGCCAATAGCGCACTTAATCAGCTGTATACCAGAACTCATTATTTGGATGATGCCGGACTCAGAAGTGCCAGAAATGAAACCTCACCCGAGGTTTTGGCAGCTAATAATAACTCAAAAAAGACAAAAGTAAAAAGAGCCGGAGGATTTTCTTCCACTATGTCGACTATAGCCTTCGTCCTTATTGTTACGGGAGGAAGCCTGGCATCAGCAGGTGCGGTAGGACCGGCAATGATAGCCTTCGTTACGGCTTTTGTTTTCTTTATGGTGGCAAGTACCTCCGGCACAGGAGTATCAAAGGCGAAAGTTACGCATAAAAAGGTTGTGTTTAAGCAGCCGTTCAGAGAAAAGGCAAAAGTTCTTGTTAAGCCTTTGATTGCGATTGGAATATGCGCTCTTTTGCTGATTATTAATCCCTATATTGATATCGTTTACTACATCGTAGTATTTGCATGTATGATATTGTTGCTTACCTGCATTGCGGATATCGTATCTGTTCACAATAAATTGACCAGACGTATTCCTAAGCAGTTTGGCAGAAGAGGAGGTGACGAGAATGAAAGCAATTTCTTCTAATAAAAACAGAATAAAGTTCTTGGGTAATCTCGTCGGCGCTCTTGCAATAGTTCTGGCAACGGTAGCAATGTATTCGCTTAAGGCGAAGGCATACGAGGATTACAGTATATCCGAGTATTATTACAATGACAGTACGGGTAACGAGGCATACATCTTTGACGGTGGCAACTATCTTTCATCTTCGGAAGAGGATAAGCTGATTGAGAAGATGGAGAGCCTCACCGAATATACAAGTGTTATCTATATTACAGATGAAAATAATGTCAATTACAGCATGAGCTATTCCGAAGGATTGGCAAGACACTATGCAGAAAAGTACTTTGGTTCGGGCGACAATGTCTTTGTATATGTATGTGATAACGAATATGATTATATTTTTGTAAAAGGTTCATACATCGAGAAGACGATCTCTAAGGGGAAGTGTGATTCGATCGCAGATAATATTTACAGATATGCAGCAGACGGCAGATATTATGACGGTGCTGTGGAAGCATTCAGAGAAGCGGAGAGACTTTGCCAGGGTAAGGCAATTGCTGAACCTATGAAGTTTATATGCAACGCCTTTATCGGCTTGTTTGTAGGATTCATTGTTTGCTATGCAATAGTAAGCAAGAAGTCTAGACTTAAGGCTGCAAACTATGATGAAATGCTCGCCGGAGCAATCAGCTTTGTAGAAACCTCAAATGCTCAGGCTTTGTTCGTAAATCAGACCAGAGTATATTCGCCCAGATCGTCATCTTCGGGTGGCCACGGCGGACATGGCGGTGGCGGACATGGCGGCGGACACGGCGGTGGACACAGCCACTAATCGGTATATCAAAATATGTACATTTTGCCGACCGATATACAAGGATTTGTCGTTGCAAAAAAGTGTGCTTTATGATACAATTCCGATAGAGTGTGAAAAAAATAACAATCACAACGAACAATATTTTTTAATCAATTTTTTAATACGAAATGGAGGATTTCGAAATGGCAAGAAAAGTTGTTATTGCTAGTGCTTGTCGTACAGCAATCGGCACCATGGGTGGATCACTTTCTACTACCCCCGCTGCAGAGCTTGGTGCAATCGTTATTAAGGAAGCTATTAAGCGTGCAGGTGTTGCTCCTGAGCAGGTTGATCAGGTTTACATGGGATGTGTAATCCAGGCCGGACAGGGACAGAACGTAGCTCGTCAGGCTACTATCAAGGCAGGTCTTCCTATCGAAGTTCCCGCTGTTACCATGAACGTTGTTTGCGGATCAGGTCTTAACTGCGTAAACCAGGCAGCTCAGATGATTATGGCAGGCGATGCTGATATCGTTGTTGCAGGTGGTATGGAGAACATGTCAATGGCTCCTTACGCTGTAATGCAGGGACGTTATGGTTATAGAATGAACAATGGTACTCTTGTTGATACCATGGTTAACGATGCTCTTTGGGATGCATTCAACAACTATCACATGATCACCACCGCAGACAATATCTGCCGTGAGTGGGGACTTACCAGAGAAGAGCTCGATGAGTTCGCTCTTAAGAGCCAGCAGAAGTGCGAAGCAGCTCAGGCAGCAGGCGCTTTTGATGAGGAAATCGTTCCCGTTATGGTAAAGAAGAAGAAGGAAATGGTTGAGTTCAAGGTAGATGAGGGACCTCGTGCAGGTTCTACTATCGAGGGACTTGCTAAGCTTCGTCCTATCAATCCTGATGGATTTGTAACCGCTGGTAACGCTTCAGGTATCAACGACGGTGCAGCAGCAGTTGTTGTTATGTCTGAGGAGAAGGCTAAGGAGCTTGGAATCAAGCCCATGGCTACCTTCGTTGCAGGTGCTCTTGCAGGTGTTCGTCCCGAGGTTATGGGTATCGGACCTGTTGCTTCTACCAAGAAGGTTATGGCTAAGGCCGGCATGAAGATCGAAGACTTCGATATCATCGAGGCTAACGAGGCATTCGCTGCACAGTCTGTAGCAGTTGGTAAGGATCTTGGAATCGACGTTGAGAAGCAGCTCAATCCCAACGGTGGTGCAATTGCACTCGGACATCCTGTTGGAGCTTCAGGATGCCGTATCCTTGTAACTCTTCTTCACGAGATGAAGAAGAAGGGCGCTAAGACCGGTCTTGCAACTCTTTGCATCGGCGGTGGTATGGGATGCTCTACAATCGTTAAGATTGAGGACTAATTTATATTAGGAATTGCTGAAGGGAATTCCGCTTTTGCGGGATTCCCTTAGTTCGGTTTTTAGAGGTTGTTTACATAAGTAGAAAAATAAGAGGTATAACAATGGATTTTATTCTTTATGAACAGAAGGGCCACATTGCTACTATCACCATCAATCGTGAGAAGGCACTCAACGCTCTTAATTCACAGGTTCTTGATGAACTCAATGCTACTCTTGATGCTGTAGATCTTAACGAAGTTAGATGCCTTATCCTTACCGGAGCAGGCGAGAAGAGCTTCGTTGCAGGCGCAGATATCGGAGAAATGAGCACCCTTACAAAGGCTGAAGGCGAAGCTTTCGGTAAGAAGGGTAACGATGTATTCAGAAAGCTCGAGACTTTCCCTATTCCCGTAATCGCAGCAATCAACGGATTTGCTCTTGGCGGCGGATGCGAGATCTCTATGAGCTGTGATATCAGAATCTGCTCAGACAACGCTATGTTCGGTCAGCCCGAGGTTGGTCTCGGAATCACTCCCGGATTCGGCGGAACTCAGAGACTTGCTCGTATCATCGGTGTTGGTATGGCTAAGCAGCTTATCTATACTGCAAGAAATATCAAGGCTCCTCAGGCACTTGCAATCGGACTTGTTAACGATG
>JAKSRV010000127.1 GCA_024403435.1 Lachnospiraceae bacterium | reverse complement strand
GGTTCCTGTATATCGTAAGGAGGTATATCTCCAGATTCAGAACGCCAATAAGGAGTCTGTTGCAGATGTTGACGGACTTGCAGCACTCAAGGATCTGTTTGGTTGATTGCGGTCAGATATTGTATATGACCCGGTCAGGTCGATAATTGATCGACGGATTTTTGTATAGCCTGATTTTCAAGAGAATCATTTCTGTATTCGTTTTTCTACATTACGTATGGGACGAATACGGGGATGATTCTTTTTGCGTTGTTATGAAGGAAAATTGGGGTGTAGCAGATGTATAACAGCCTGCTGTGAAATATATTGCTATATAGAAACGCACTGTGAAATATATTGAGAAAAGGTATCAGAATAGTGCAAAAAAAAGATATGTTATGCAATTGTATAGTGATAGATTAATAGGTATTGTTATGTAATGTTGTGAAAACAGAATGCTAAACAGAAATTATTAATGTAGGTATGTTCGTGTGGCAGCAGTGAGCAGTCACATATTTAGTTGTAAATGTAAGGAAAGAAGTCGTATGAATTTTCAGGAATTGCCTGTTAAGGCAAAAGAAATTTTAGAACAGAATAAAATTGCAGCCGATGATGTGGTGGCGGTATGTCCGTTCGACCTTACTTTTGAGGGGGCGTATACTGACGGATATATGGTGCTCACCAGACAGAAGCTTGCGGTTATCACCGGCAATCTCGAGGAGTTGGGCGTACGCCTTTTCAAGGGCGTGACCAAGGCTCAGAAGGATGCTGTATCCAGAGTAGCTTCCTTTGAAGTAAGTATCTATGACAGAAAGGAACTCACAGGATTTAAGGTGGAGCACATGGTAGCCACCAACAGATTATGTGCTGAGAAGGATGAAGAGCCTATCGGACTGGCAGCATGTACCAATCTGCACCTGGAGGAAATCAATCACATAAGGGATATCCTCAAGCTCCTTGATAAGGATGAAAATGCAGAGATAACTGCGCAGGATGCAGACAAAGAAGACGGCAAGGAAGATGAGGAGTTATACTGCCCTCACTGCCACACCAAGTATCCCGATCCAAAGCGTAAAATCTGCCCCAAGTGCATGAACAAGAAATCCATTTTCCTGCGCACAATAGGCTATTTTACCAGAAGCAAATTTGTGATTTTAGGACTTGTCCTTTGCTATGTGCTTTCAGCGGTTTTGAACATTGCGTGGCCATATCTGAGCGGTACGATGCTCTACGATAACGTGCTCGGTAAAAACGAAGAGGCACTTGCTAAGTTTGGTCTTGATAATCGCTATGTTGTGGCATTGATTGTACTGGTAATCGTAATGCTTGGTACCAAGCTGCTTCAGCTTGCGACATCCGTTTTGCAGGGTACTTTGACTGCAAGACTGGTTACCAAGACCGTGCGTGATATGAAAAAGGATGTATTTTCTGCATTAGAAACATTGTCTCTCAATTTCTATACATCTAAGCAGACAGGAAGCCTGATGACCAGAGTACTCCGTGATGCAGACCGTGTTACCGGATTTTTCATGGATGGATTTCCTTATATATTCATCAATGCATTTACAATCCTTGCGACATTTACCATCATGTTCATGCTGAACTGGATGATGTCCCTGGTAGCAGTCGTACTGGTGCCTCTGCTTGTAGTAATCAGTATCAAGCTCAAGCCCGCTTTATGGTCACTGTACGGACGCAGACATCGCGCCGAGAGCTCTGTCAACAGCAGGGTAAACGATAACCTGACCGGAGCACGTGTAGTACGTGCTTTCGGACAGCAGGGACAGGAAATCGAGCGCTTCGAGGGCCCCAATGATAACCTCAGAGAGGCCGAAGTTCGAATCGTAAGATATAACAATAAATTTACTCTTTTGTACGAGATGGTACAGGAGATTTCGAGCATATGGGTATGGGCGTTGGGAGTGTTTTTGCTGCTTAACTGGCACTCAATCAGTCTCGGCGTACTGATTACTTTCGTAAGCTATATTGCTCAGCTCAACGGACCTATGAGATTTTTCTCCTGGGTATTCCGTATGTGGTCAGACAGTATCAATGCCGCACAGAGAATGTTTGAGATTATGGATGCGGTTCCCGAGGTTGTGGAGAAGGATAATCCTATCGCGCTCGAGAATCCCAGAGGCGAGATTGTCATCAAGAACATGACCTTCGGTTACGATCCCAATCATCCTGTGCTGAAGGATATCAATCTCCATGTAAAGCCCGGTGAGATGCTGGGTATCGTAGGACATTCCGGAGCAGGTAAGACCACGCTGGTAAACCTCTTATCGAGACTCTATGACGTCAATACCGGTTCCATTGAGGTAGACGGAATCGATGTTCGTGATTTATCATTCAAGGATTTGAGACGTAATATTGCGATGGTATCGCAGGATACATATATTTTCATGGGATCTGTAGCGGACAATATCGCATATGCCGACGAAGGAGTATCAAGGGCAAAAATCATCGAGGCAGCGAGACTTGCGGGTGCGCATGATTTTATTTCAAAAATGCCCGACGGCTATGACACCATCATAGGTGCATCCGGTAAATCATTATCGGGTGGTGAGAGACAGCGTATATCCATTGCCAGAGCGATTATTGCAAACCCCAAGATTTTGATTCTTGATGAGGCAACTGCGAGCGTGGATACCAAGACTGAGAAGGCTATCCAAGCTGCGCTCAATGTGCTGGTACAGGGCAGAACCACTCTTTCCATTGCACACAGACTTTCCACTCTCAGAGATGCCAACCACTTGATAGTAATCGAGAAGGGCCGCATCGAAGAGGAAGGAACCAGACAGGAGCTCGAGGAGCTGGGTGGCATCTACCACAAGCTTGCTGAGCTGCAGACCAAGTCGCTGGCGCTGAAGGCGATTGAGGAGGATTAAAATGAACGATAATATTTTGAATATAAAAGATACCAAATTTGCAAAGACTGCCGGTGGTTTTGTATCGATGGATTTGGCGGGAACATTTTACAAAAGAGTAAAGCCTATTCGCCTTTTCCCCTTTACAGACCCGACTAAGTATATTGCGATTCATGATGAAAAGGATGCGGAAATCGGTGTGATCGAGGATCTTGCTCAGCTCCCCAAGGAGGCTGCGGCACTTTTGCAGGAGCAGTTGGAGCTGTATTATTTCACACCTGTAATCACAAAAATCATCAATATTAAGGACGAGTACGGTTATGCATATTTCCACGTAGTAACCGATCGAGGAGAGTGCAAGTTCGCCATCAATATGGGCGGAAATGCGGTGTCTAAGCTTTCTGACAGCAGACTGCTGATTACCGATTTGGACGGTAACCGTTTTGAGATTACCGATGTACTTGCATTGAGCGTTAAGGAACAGAGAAAGCTCGACTTGTTCTTATAAATAGGAGTAACTTATGATCTTAAAATTTGATTTGCCGCAGCAGGTGGAGAATTTACTGAACCTGCCGGCCGATGAAAAAATATATTACAGCGTTCCCTGCGATATAGACGAAGCGGGCAAATGGACTGACAACGGATATACCGTGGTTACATCCAAGAATGCCTATGTGATATTTGACGGAAAAATTGTGACACAGGTAGCGCTCTCAGACTGTGAGAAGACCAAGTCGGAGGTGACCGTCGGAGGCGGTCTGCTGGTAACCGAATATAAGGGTGAACAGAAGGTTTTGGCAAGCTATTCTGCCAAGCACAGAGTTCGCTATTCTTATATTGCCCGTGGTATCAATATTTTATCGAGCGGACGTGACGAAGAAGTAATCAGTAAGGAGTACGAGACAATCTGCCCCAAGTGTCACAGAGCAATACCCGGTACCAAGGATTGTCCTCATTGTAATAAAAAGGGCGGATTCTTCCATGATTTCAAGCAGCTTATGAAGCCCTATGTAAAGAGCGTCGTCGGAATCACTTTACTGATGATTTCCGCGGGTGTTGTTACACTTCTCAATCCCGAGATTCAGAAGCATCTTGTGGACGATGTGCTTTCAAAGCCCGACGGAAGCCTGTCTACAGCACTTTTGTGTTTGCTCGGAATGTTCCTCCTCGGCGCGGGCATCGTTGTCATCAACGTGCTCAAATCATATTTTTGTACCCTGTTGGGCGCAAGAATCGCCAAGGATTTGAGAAAGAGTCTGTTTGAAAAAATTCAGTCACTTTCACTTCAGTTTATTAACGACAGAAGACCCGGTGAACTGATGAACCGTGTTGTCAACGATACAAGCTCAATCAGAGAGTTTATGCAGAATACATTCTGTAACTTGTTTACGGTTGCGATTATTTTTGCATGGGATGTTATTTTCATGCTGTTATTGAACTGGAAGCTGGCGCTGCTCAGTTTCATTTCGGTTCCTTTCGGTGTCTGGATGACAATGGCTTTCAGACAGAGTATTCACAGACGTTTTCATCTACAGGGCAAAAAGGATGATGATGTAAGCAGTAATCTGCAGGACGTTATTTCCGGAATGCGAGTAGTAAAAACCTATGGTAAGGAGCAGAAAGAGAAGGATAAGTTCAATCGACTGGCAGACGAATTCAGCAGAATACAGTTCCGCAACGAGCGATTCTGGGCTGTATTCAATCCTATGATTAGGTTCCTGATGAGTGCGGGTATATTCCTGATTGTACTTTTCGGTGGTATGCAGGTGCTCAACGAGACTATGACTAAAGGTGAACTGCTTCAGTTTATTACTTACACCACATTGTTGTATCAGTATCTTGACTGGATGACCTCTATGCCGCGTGAACTTACCAGAATGGTTGCCAGCATGGAGCGTATCAATGATGTAATGGATCAGGAGCCTTTTACTCCCGATGTTGAAAATGCTGTGAAGCATGACATCGAAGGAGAAATCGAGTTCCGCCATGCTACATTTGGATACAAATCATATCAGCCGGTTCTTGAGGACATCAACCTCAAGGTAAACAAGGGTGAGATGATAGGTATTGTAGGACACTCAGGTTCGGGTAAATCTACGTTGATCAACCTGCTTATGCGTCTGTATGAGATTGATGACGGTGAGCTTTTTATCGATGGTATACCGCTCAAGGATATGAACAGTGAACACTATCATCAGCAGATTGGTGTAGTACTGCAGGAGACGTTCCTCTTTACCGGTACTATTCTCAGCAACATCCGTTTTGCGAAGCCCGAGGCTACTTACGAGGAAGTAATCCGTGCTGCTAAGCTTGCAAATGCACATGATTTTATCTCGAAGATGCCTGACGGTTATAATACATATGTAGGTGAAAAGGGATTCACACTTTCCGGTGGTGAGCGTCAGAGAATTGCCATTGCCAGAGCTATCCTTAAGGAGCCCAGAATCCTGATTCTCGATGAGGCAACAGCGAGCCTTGATACCGAGAGTGAATTCCTGATTCAGCAGGCTCTCGACAACCTGACCAACGGCAGAACCACATTTGCCATTGCGCACAGATTGTCAACACTTCAGAACGCGGACCGTCTGCTTGTAATCGACGGTCACTCCATTGCGGAGATTGGTTCTCACGATGAGCTGATTGCGCAGAAGGGAATCTATTACAACCTGGTAAAGGCTCAGCTCGAAATGCAGGGCGAAGCGTAGAGGGTGTTCAAGGTAGCAAGGTAACATCTTATGCTCAAGGTGACAGCTGATGCGGCTTTAGGCACTGAAATTACTATATATAAGAGATAATTGGCACAGATTTCATGCGAGTCTGTGCCAATATTGTTAAAAAACTTGACATTAAGGGATATAAAAAGTAAAATGGACGCGCACATAGCGTTTATGGGCATTTTTTTGGTATAGTTTTTATCATTCATAATGAGTTAGGAAGGGGTCTAAATCATGGAAAAGAAGAACATTCTTACTTATGAAGGT
>JAKSRV010000126.1 GCA_024403435.1 Lachnospiraceae bacterium | reverse complement strand
CCTTAACCTCTACTGCTCCACCGCCTGCGGTTGCGGTAAACTCCTTGGTCTCAAGCTCCTTCTGGCTCTCCTCCATCTGTCTCTGCATACGCTGAGCCTGCTTCATAAGATTTGCATAATTGCCGGGCATTCCGCCTCCGGGAAATCCACCTCTTTTTGCCATGTCTAAAAAATCTCCTGTTCTGTTTATTACTATATTATTATTTATTATATTTCAGTCGTGGCCGCTTCCGATTACTCTTCCTCGGTCTCAACCTCGAAATTAATCAATGTAGATAAATCTATCACGCCATCCTCAAAATGGTTGTGACTCTCTGCTTCCTGAATACTGAAGGCCACTTCTTTTCCCACCAGGTCATTGAGCGCCTGAGCAATAGCTTCCTTGCAGCTGTCACGGTTTACTCTGTCAAAGGCCACATCGCCCTTATCAAAAACAATCAACAGTCTGTTGTCATTACCGAGAGTCTGTCTGCTGCTTTCAAGGGCTGCCGCCAACGGCTCGTCGAGTGACTTAAGTATACCTCTCCATTTTGCAATGATAGTCTTGATATCATCACTGATAGCCGCGGGTAAAATCTGCTTCGGCTTCTGCACCGGTGCGCCACCTGCCGAAGGAGCTACTGCCTGCGGAGCCGCTGCCACTACAAAATCACCATTTTCCAGCTTCATCTCCACCGCTCTGATACGACCCAAGATTGCAGAATTGTCCTTGTCCATCGAAGGCTTGCACAATCTGATCAGTGCTATCTCTACCAGAACACGCTTCTGCGATGCGTATCTGATCTGACCTGACAGTTCCGAAAAGATATGTATGTATCTGATAATCTGCTCGCGGTCAATCAGCTGTGCTTCTTCCTTGAGTCGCGCCAGATTGTCCGAAGACATATCAACCACATCCTCGAGTCCGTCCGAAGTCTGTACCAGCATCAGATTTCTCAGATACCAGGTAAAGTCCACGATAAACTGATTGAGCTCACGCCCCTGGGTAATCACTTCATCCAATAAGGATATGCATCCGCTTACATCAGAACCTATGCAGCTTCTGAGTAATTTACTGAAAACCTCTGTATCTACGGCACCGAGTACCTCGAGCGCCATATCATAAGTAAGTACTTCTCCCAAATGAAAAGCGATACACTGGTCAAGAAGACTCAGCGCATCACGCATTGAGCCGTCCGCAGTCTTGGAAATGTACTTGAGTGCTTTTTCCTCAACCTGAACATTTTCCTGCACCATCAGGTCTCTGAGTCTGTTGGCTATCGTATCTATCGAAATACGTCTGAAATCATATCTCTGGCAACGTGACAATACCGTGATGGGCAGCTTGTGCACCTCAGTGGTGGCCAGGATGAATATTACATACTCCGGCGGCTCCTCCAGGGTCTTGAGCATTGCGTTGAATGCTCCCGTAGAAAGCATGTGTACCTCGTCGATAATGTAGACCTTGTACTTACCCTCGGTAGGTCTGTAGGATACTTCATCGATGATTTCACGAATGTTGTCGACACCGTTGTTGGAAGCAGCGTCGATTTCGATTACGTTCAGACTGCTTCCGTTTACAATGGCCTTGCAGGTCATGCACTCTCCGCAGGGGCCGTTTTCCGTAGGATGTTCACAGTTGACCGCTCTTGCAAAAATCTTGGCAACAGTAGTCTTGCCTGTTCCTCTGGTACCCGTGAAAAGATACGCGTGACCTATTCTTTCAGCCTTGAGCTGATTTTTTAAGGTCGTAACTATATGTTCCTGTCCCTTGACATCACCAAAGTTGTCCGGGCGGAATTTTCTGTACAGGGCTGTATAAGAACCCATTTTAAAATCCTCTTTTACAACAATACTTCAGAGACAGACAATCAATCTGTTGTCTGTCTCCTCCGCAAATTCAAAACTTAATCGCCGAAGCTTATTCCGAGAAGCTTAGCTTCCTTAATAATAGAAGCATCGGGATCTACATACTTAAGCTTTCCTGCTACATCCTCGAGGGAAACCTTCACGATTTCTCTGTTCTTGTAGCCTACCATGAAGCCGTACTGTCCCTTGAGGATCAGGTTACCTGCTTCTGCACCGAGACGGCTTGCAAATACACGGTCATAAGGGCAGGGGCTTCCGCCTCTCTGCATATGTCCGGGAACTGTTACTCTTACTTCTCTGCCGGTCTTCTTAAGAATCTGCTCTGCGAGTTCATAAGATACAGATACCTTGCGCTTCTCGAGCTTTTTCTTGTACTCCTTCTTGGAAAGAGCTGCATCTTCCTTGGAAATAGCACCCTCAGCAACTGCAACGATGGTAAATCTGCAGCCCTTCTTGTCGCGTTCCTCAATCTTCTCGATTACCTTGTCTACATCGTAGGGAATCTCGGGAAGAAGGATGATGTCTGCGCCGCCTGCCATGCCGGCATTGAGGGTCAACCATCCTACCTTGTGTCCCATTACTTCTACTATAAATACACGTCCGTGTGAAGAAGCTGTGGTGTGGATGCAATCGATAGCATTGGTCGCAATATCTACAGCGCTCTGGAAGCCGAAGGTCATATCGGTTCCCCAGAGGTCATTATCAATAGTCTTGGGAAGGGTTACTACATTGAGTCCCTCCTGACGAAGTCTGTTGGCAGTCTTGTGAGTACCGTTACCGCCGAGGATTACGAGGCAATCAAGCTTGAGCTTGGTGTAGTTGCGCTTCATCTCCTCTACCTTGTTGAGTCCTTCGGGAGTAGGCTCATCAATCATCTTAAAAGGAGTACGTGAAGTTCCGAGGATTGTTCCTCCCTTAGTCAAAATACCTGAAAAATCACTTCCGGTAAGCATCTGGAAATTACAATAAATAAGTCCCTTGTAACCGTCCTGGAAACCGTAAACCTCAACCTCTTCGCCACTGTGTACGAGAGTCTTTACAACACCACGCATTGCTGCATTCAACGCCTGACAGTCACCACCGCTGGTAAGCATACCAATTCTCTTCATTTCAAGGCCTCCTTATTATATAAAATTCTAAATTAACATGTGTTAACAAACGCAATATGCCCATTACCGCATATTCCTATATATTTTACCACAGCACAATCCCTATCACAATTAATAATGATGCAGTTGGGCTCACAAAATTTTTCACATGCCACTCTTTTCATGCGCAATATATCATATTTCTCTGCACTGTGCGTTTCGTTAAAACAATGTTCGTCAAAAGCATAAAAATTATTGATAATATGAAATATTTTTATACTTTTATGGTCTAAATCGATTTTTATAATTCCTTTTATGGAATATTATTTTAATACGAACCGTTTAAAGGGACGTATTCTGTCATTTGTGATACATTTCGCACTTGTGAACAGAATTAATATAAATAGTGCGAAAATGCAGAGATAATTATGAAAGTTGAGTTAAATAAGGATAATTCATCCGAGGCGAAAAATAGTAACGAATTAAAGACCGATGAGAAAACTGTCGCTTCATCTTCAAGCATGAGGAAGAAGAACACGGTAGATATGACTGTCGGCAATCCGATCCGACACATCCTGCTGTTCGCTGCGCCGCTTCTGGTCGGTAACCTGTTCCAACAGTTTTACAATCTGGTGGACAGTATCATAGTAGGAAAATATATTAATGCCGACGCACTCGCCGCCACCGGTTGCTGTGCATCGCTCAACTTTTTATTTTTCTCACTGTGCTTCGGTCTGGCCAACGGTATCGGCGTCATCGTATCCCAGTACTTCGGTTCCGGCAATCATGCCAAGATTAAAGAGACTGTAGCCAGTGCCATTTATGTAGTCTGTGGCACTGCCCTCGTCGTAACACTGCTTGGCGTAGTCCTAGCACGTCCGCTACTTATTCTGATGAAGGCCCCCGAAGGAATCATTCGCGATGAGGCTGTTGTATATTTTAGAACCACATGCTGCGGAATCCTGTTTATAGGCGTATACAACGGAATCGCAGCTATACTGAGAGCCCTCGGTGATTCCAAAACACCTCTCGTTTTCCTCATCATTTCCAGCTTCCTTAATATAGGAATGGATTTGTTGTTTGTAATAGTATTTGACCTCGGCGTATTCGGTGTAGCATTTGCTACTGTAGTCGCTCAGTTTATCTCAGCGGCCATCAGCCTGATATATGCATGCGCGAAGGTTCCTTATTTCAAGCTGAGCCGTGCAGAAATCAAGCCTCACCCGGCAATCATCAAGCATTCATTTAGACTCGGAGTTCCACTCGCATTGCAGAGCTCAATGATAGCTATTTCAATGATAGTTCTTCAGGGTGTGGTCAACAGCTTCGGCAATGTCGCAATGAGTGCCAACACAATCACCTCCAAGGTGGACCTGATTGTCTCTCAGTTCTACAATGCTATGGCCAGCGCCATCACAACCTTCTCCGGTCAGAACTTCGGTGCCAACAAGATTGACCGTGTGAAAAAGGGTTATAAATACGGAATCATTTTTACCTGCCTCTACAATCTAATCATGATTCCTATTGTATACTTTTTGAGTCCACATATTGTCTCTATATTTGTGGATGAGGCAGCTGTTATTGAATTAGGTATTAAAGCTGAGCGCATCCTGTGCTTCATGTATGCGGCTCTCGGCTTGATATATATTCCCAGAGGAGTCCTCAACGGTGTGGGCGATGCCCGCTTCTCGTTGATTAACGGAATCTCAGAGGTTATATGCAGATTGGTTTATTCTTTCGCATTGACCTCCATCGCATTCATCGGACAGATGGGAATCTGGTGGGCAGGCGGACTGACCTGGGTCACCGTAGCAATTATTTGTAACTCAAGATATTTAATCGGTAAGTGGCAAAACTTATCCGCAATCAGACGTTAAATCAATTCATGCGATTACAAAAGTAATTTTTGATCACGAATAACGCACACCTAAGTAAAGGAGCATTATGGCAAAAAACACCAAGGAAACTAAACAGCAGCTCAATAATTTCAGCGTAAAGGAAGACGGTTCTCAGGTATTTCTCTACAAGACACCGGGATTCTTCTCATTTATCAAAAAGAATGTTTACCCCGAGAATAACCCCTTTACCGTAACCGATCACTGGCACGACGAAGTTGAATTTGTATATTGCACCAAGGGAAGTCTCCTCTACACCGTAGACGGTATCACAATGACCCTCAAGGAAGGTCAGGGACTTTTCATCAATTCAAGAAAACTTCATGTTGCAGCAACAGATGCTGACAAGCCCTGCGAGTGGTATTGCGTAATTCTGCATCCTCTTCTCCTCTGTGCATCCAAGTATGTAGACAGAACCTATGTAGAACCCGTAATCAAGAACACCGCTCTCAAGTATCTCTTCCTCGATGTAAGCAACGCTTGGCAGAAGACAGTTCTCGACCAGATTGAGGCTATATATGAGGCTTCTCGCGAGGAAGAACCCGAGCTCAAGATCCAGATGATTTTCTTCGGAATCTGGCAGAGCATATATGAGCATGGCAAGGGCTCACCCGTAGAGAAAATCAAGCCCAACCATCACCTCAACACCCTCAAGGAGATGATTACTTTCATCCAGCAGCACTATCAGGAGAAAATCACTCTTGAGGACATCAGCTCAGCAGGCTGCGTAGGCAAGACAATGTGTACCAAGCTCTTTACCACCTACGTTAACCGTACTCCTTTCGAGTTCTTGAAGGATTACAGAGTAGAGCAAAGTATCGTACTCCTGAAGACCACAGACCTCTCAATTACCGATATCAGCTATGAGACAGGCTTCTCAAGCCCCAGCTACTTCGGCGAGTGTTTCAGGAAGACTACCGGTTCTTCACCTTTGGAGTACCGCAAGAACAATTAATCAGATTATCTCCCCTCATATAAAAACGGACATCATGGTTAACATG
>JAKSRV010000125.1 GCA_024403435.1 Lachnospiraceae bacterium | reverse complement strand
TGTTGCCCTCACGGGTCTGCTTATCATCTGTAAATACAGCAGTCTCCATCTCTGCGGGAGGAACGATCTCCTTGATTGCATCGAAGAGCTCTGCAGGGATTGCACAAGAAGTATACTCGTGCTTCTTCTTACCGCACTCAGCAACAATCTTGTCGATGAAAGCGATAACGGTCTGGTTAACATCATGAGCCATGTAAATAGCCTCGAGCATCTTAGCTTCGGGGATGATGTTAGCGCCTGCCTCGATCATGATAACCTTCTCACGGGTAGAAGCTACGGTAAGCTTGAGGTCACCCTTTGCCCACTGCTCCTGGTTAGGGTTAACGATGAACTCGCCATCGATCATACCAACCTGAGTCATTGAACAAGGACCGTCGAAGGGAATATCTGAAATGCAGGTAGCGATTGAGCAACCAAGCATTGCTACGAGCTCAGGTCTGGTGTTGGGATCAACGCTCATAACCATTGCATCGAGAGTTACATCATTTCTGTAATCCTTAGGGAAAAGGGGACGCATAGGTCTGTCGATTACACGGCTGGTAAGAATAGCATTCTCACTTGCCTTACCCTCACGCTTGTTAAAGCCTCCGGGAATCTTTCCTACTGCGTACATCTTCTCCTCGTACTCTACTGAGAGAGGGAAGAAATCAACACCGTCACGAGGCTTGTCTGAAGCTGTTGCGGTGCAAAGAACGGTGGTATCACCGTAGTGCATAAATGCACATCCGTTTGCCTGCTTACCAACTCTGTTGATATCAACCTTAAGAGTTCTGCCGGCAAGTTCCATTTCGTATGTCTTGTATGACATGACGCTCCTTTCTGCTACAAATGTAGCGCCCGACTACGGGCCTTTACTGTTTTGAGCAGGAGGCTACCGAAACTACTGAAACATACACGAGAATTAAAAAATCATGCACTTTTCAGCGGTCTCGGAGTATGCCTCTGCTCCGTTCCCCGTTGCATAAATAGAAACCTATTTACGCAACACAAGCGGAGCGCCGAAACATTCGGCTGACTCCGCTTTTGCGAGTGACAAATTACTTACGAAGACCAAGCTTCTCGATGAGAGCACGATATCTCTCAATGTCCTTATCCTGAAGATAAGAAAGAAGACCACGTCTCTGACCTACAAGCTTAAGCATACCACGACGTGAGTGATGATCCTTAGGATTAGCCTTGAGGTGCTCGGTGAGCTCCTGAATTCTTGCTGTAAGAACTGCTACCTGAACTTCAGGTGAACCTGTGTCGCCGGGTGTTCTTGCATACTCGTTCATAATTGCTGTCTTTTTCTCTTTGGTAATCATTTTGTGTTTCCTCCTAAAATTTTATATCGCCGCACACCAAGGTGGGGTCGGAGTGTCCCGCATCTGAGTGTAGGCTATTAACACACTTGAAATAATATAACATAGCGCAGTCAAATTATCAACGCATTTTTCTTTCAAAAAAGACGCCGATAACTGTAGGTTTTTGTTCAAAATACACACCGCGACCGCCCTATCGTTTTTTACTGCCGCCATACCGGTGTCACGTCAAAACTATACTCCCACAAAAGAGAACTCAAAATCAACCGGGCCGCTGACATCTATCAGATATTCATCGTGGGTTCTGGCTCCCCAGCTATTGTCACCGCCGACTCCCATCTGCTCTTTCGCCACTCTTACATAAGTATAATGTATGGGAGGGAGTTCATTTGGATGTGTGGCTGCTTCCAGCTCATGAGGTGAATACGGCAATGCCGAGAAACTCAAGCCGTCTCCGGCAAACATAAGTCCCCGTCCTCTCTCATCAATCACCTTGGCATATCTTACATCTGTAATATTACCACATTCCTGCGGAACCATGTAGGCTGACATTCTGTCTGCAACTTTATCCTTGAAAATGCCGAGTTTGGCTCCGAGCTTTCTGTCGCAATAAGTCTCAGCAGGACCATTGCCGTACCACTCCAGTCTGTCGTAATCCGCATCCAACTTAAACATCACGCCAAACTCAGGCATATCGCCGAGTCCTTCAACAGGATCGTAATGAAGCTTCACATTCACAACACCGTTTGCATATACGGTGTATTTGAGTTCGACACAAGATTTCGGTGCAGTCGCCAATTCAATATAATAAGTAATCTCCGCTCTGTCATTATATTCTGTCAGTTCAGGATTATCCTTACCCTGTCCTCTGTTCAGACGGCCCTGATAAAGGCTCGCAAGTTTCCACTGAGCATATCTCATTGGCATCGCGCTTCCGAGATCGTTATCGATAGGTGCTCTCCAGAAATTAGGCTTGGGTTCAGCCTTAAATAACTCTTTTCCGCCATATACATATGACTGCATACCGTGCGAGTTTTTAGAGAATATTGCAGAGAAATGTTCTCCGCGCACACCTATATTTTCCTCTCCATGAACTATCTGAATCTCACCTGCGGAAGGTGCCGCGAAATCGGTTCTTTCTTCAACCGTAAAAATACCCTGACCAAAAGCAACCTCATGGCCTGCATTGCCCCATACATATGAGCTTGCGGTTCTGAAAGAAGCTGTAACAACATACTCTCCCTTCGCACCGGGTAATGCAACAACGTCTTTAAGTGTCTCAGCCTTTCCGGGCTTTACGGATGCACGCATTACCTTCTCGGCAATTCTTACTCCCTCGCGCTCCGTAATGATAACCAAATCATAAATACCGGTATCGGTAAATAATGATTTATTTTTAATAGTAACGCTCACATTGCGCTCGTCATCCATCACAGGTTCAAGTGTAAAGTTACGATAATTGAACTTAACCTCCTGCATCTTGGGAGAAGGCAGTCTGCTTCCGCCGTACACAATTCCGTTGCCGCTGAAGCTGTAATCCGAAGGTCTGTCATCAAAATCTCCGCCGTAGCGCTGATACTTCACTCCGTATCTGTCCACCGAATTGATAGACTGGTCCACATAGTCCCAGATAAATCCGCCCTGGAATCTCTTCTCGGTGTCGGTAAGGTCCGTATACTTGTGCATACCTCCGCAGGAATTTCCCATGGCATGCGTGTACTCGCACAAAATGAACGGCTTGTTCTTAATCTTCTTCAGCCAGTATTTTACATCCTTAGCCGATGTATACATCTGGCTCTCCACATCACTGATATCGGGACAACTTCTGTCATTGAATACACCTTCGTAATGAACCAGTCTCGAAGGGTCAACCGAATGGAAGTAATCCGACATTGCCTGAATATTTGTTCCGCCAAAGGATTCATTACCGCACGACCACAATAATATAGAAGGATGATTCTTGTCGCGCTCATACATTCTCTGAGCTCTGTCGAGCATCATTCGGCGCCACTCAGGTCTATTGCCGGGTATGGCTTCCTCGTAAGGCTGTCCGCCCCAAAGTACCTTGCCCCAGGTTCCGTGAGTCTCCAGATCGGTCTCCGCTATCATGTACAGGCCCAATCTGTCACACAGCTCATATATTGGTGAATTGTTAGGATAGTGACAGGTGCGAATACCGTTAATATTATGAAGCTTCATGGTAACTACATCCTGCCAAAGTTCCTCAAGTTGAGGTACTCTTCCCGCCACTCCGCTGAACTCATGACGATTCACACCCTTGAAAACTATTCTCTTGCCGTTGAGCTTCATGATTCCTCGCTCAAGCACGAAATGTCTGAATCCGAAAATCGTTGATACCTTTACGCACTCGGATTCTATTCTTATCTCATAAATATTTGGAGCCTCGGCGCTCCAAAGAAGCGGATTATCAACAGAAAACTCCAAAGAATTTCTACCGACCTCAACATCCTTTTCAACGACCGAAATCACCTTCTCATTGCCCGCTGTCCATACCATCGGATATGATTCTCTGACCATTCCGATATCTGTTCTTCCAAGTTCAACAAGCTCCGCTCTGATATGAGCCGCGCCGGACATATTGATTACAATGCTCGCCTTACCGATTGAATAATCCTCAGTCAGCTCCTGCACAACTCTTACATCCTTAACATAGCTTGCAGGATATCTGATTACTTTTACATCTCTAAAAAGACCTGAAAATCTAAAAAAGTCCTGGTCCTCCGCCCAACTTGATGAGCACCACTTGATGCATGTTACCGCAAGCTTATTGTTACCTTTTTTAAGTGCAGCCGTAATATTGAATTCTGCAGGCAGAAATGAGCCTTCGCTGTATCCGATATATTCACCGTTCACCCACACCGCAACAGCACTCTCCGCGCCCTGAAATGAAAGAATAAACGACTCTCCGCTCGCAATTTCCTCAACATGAATATCAGTAACATAGCAGCCGACCGGATTGAATTTCTCGGGAAGCTCTCCGGGCTTGCACTCCTCGTGCCCATCCCAGGGATACTGAACATTAACATACTGAGGCTTGTCATATCCCTCCATCTGGATATGTGCAGGAACTCTGATGTCCTCCCAACTGCTGCAGTCAAAATCTTCCTCGACGTATCGCTCATTTACGCTCGAATAATTACGCTCATACTTAAACTTCCAAATACCGTTTAAGTTGATAATCTCTCCCTTGCCATCCTTAAATTCAGTCTTATGATCCGAATGTGCAGGCAGCTTATGTTCCTCAAAATATTTTGGATCAGCCAATTTTGAAATATCAAATGCCATAGTGTTCCTCTTATTGCCTAATAAATCTAAAAAACTTATATACATTTAACTTTGAATTTTACTTCATATTTTGCTCTAAATTTCACATTGAATCTGTTTTGAGCCTTGCTTAACAATATGTCTTTTGAAGAAATCGATCTGCGCCCGGTTGGCTTTCTCGCCCTCTTCAAGTCTTAAATTGCAATGAAATACATGTGCTATCTCTTTTGCTTCGGGTGTACCGTAAATATGACTCTCGACATCTACACCTTTTTCCTTCAGAAATTCCTCGAAGGGTCCGCATTCCTCCATCAGGAAATCACAGTATGAACTGAACACATACGCAGGCGGATAATCTGCGGTGACATACTTTTGCATATCCAAAATCGGATCGTTCTTATCCGTCTTATCGCCAAGATAATCGCTAAACGTATTACCTTCCTTGTCATGCTCAATCCTGTACTTAATTCTGTACACGCCGCAGGCAAGCCCCAATCCGCTGATTTTGCATCCGTTTACCGTATCAAAAGAAAACAGTGCCGCATATTCCGGATTGGTATGAATAGCCGCATACTGTGAAGCAAGCTGCGCTCCTGCGGAATCTCCTATGATAAATACATTCTCCTTATCAATTCCGTATTCATCAGCATTATCGTCAATCCACTTTAATACTCGCGATGTATCCTCCAAAGGTGAAGGAAAATTAAATTCAGGCGCCAGTCTATAATTAAAATTCACAACCGCAAAACCACCCTGTGCCATTCTCATGGAATAAAAGCGATATAGCTCTTTATCCCCGTAAAAATATCCGCCACCGTGGATATTTATGATTACAGGCAGTTTTCCTTCTGCAGCAATCGGCCTGTAGACATCCAGCAGATTCCATTTATCATACGGACCGTAAGAAATATCTTTTACCGCCCTGATATCCTCCGGCTCCTGCAGACCTGCATCCCTTTTGGCATCGCTTGCGGCCCACTCCTTTCTTACATCCACAATTCTTTTCGGAATCTTATCATTTTCAATGTACTCCATATACCCTCCCGTTATATCATGCATTCCCCAATGCATATAAAATAATCCCCTACGCTATATATTTTACAATTTTGCACCGCAATAAACAACGGATATGCCGTACCGCTTTTGTCAAAATATGTTACAATAATATGCACAATACTTTGTTGTTATTGTATTGTTTTACAACCTACACATAAACAGAATATTGTTACTTAACTGTGTAAATTTGTTAGGTAAATCAGTTATGTG
>JAKSRV010000124.1 GCA_024403435.1 Lachnospiraceae bacterium | reverse complement strand
AATTATATTGGCAAATTGTGTCGATTCATTTGAGTTATGTTATGGGGGATATTAATGGTGGAAGACTATAAAAGAGGTATGTCCGAGGAAATCAACGAGAGCTTCAAGGATGCCGGAGATATATTTAGCAATAAATATCGTTACAGACATTTGGACTACGGAAATGATACATTGATTGCAAAGTACAGAAATGAGCTGGTGCAGTGGTTTATGAACGGTGTATCAACTATGCCCAATCCAATGACTACGGTTACACAGGAGCATTGGTACAGTCTGTATCTTGAAAAGAGAAGACTCGAGCAGCATATGATATATGTCGCATACAGAGCGTTTACAAAGGTTGGCAATCCTATGAAAAAGTCAGGTGATGATTCTACTTTTTCATATAAGACCGACGGCAGATTTCTGACTTGTGATGCAGCTCAGAATACCAGATTGTCACGTTCTTTTATTAGAAACGGGATGGAGATTTACCGTGAAGAAAGAACAGCCAGAATGAGATACTATGTGATCAGTTCGAAGACTCCGAATGAGACTTATATCTGTCTGAACTGTGGGGCTCCAACCACATACGAGAAGTTACTGGATGGATGTGACCATTGCGGTACAAAATATACGGTGGACCAGTTCGAGGATAAAGTATGTGCACTGTATTCCAATGCCGAAAGACTCGGTAACCGTGAGGTCGGAAGCAATTCATTGGTAGGAATAGTACCCGCCGCAATAATGATAGGTGCAGGGTTGATAATACCCTGCTTTACACTTATCCCTTCTATTATGCAGATGGCTTACTATGGTAATGGTGGGCCATATAATAAGATGGCATTTTTGGCTATACCTGTATTACTGGTTATCAAGCTGGCATTGATAATCGGAGGAATCGTAATTGCTGTTGCAATGCAAGCACGCAGTAACAAAAAGGGACCTGCGGCTTCAGGTTTGATTAAGAGATATATCAAAAGAGCTGATGAGTCATTTTGTAATGAGGAATTTTTGGCTTCTTTGGATTGCAAACTCAAGGCTGTGTGTTATGCTAATAATTGGAGTGATGTACAGAACTTTGTTGTGAGTGATATTACTCCAATGATTAACAGTCTGCAGGCAACTGTTGTATGTGAGCCGGGAGCCTACAGAATGAAGGATTTCAGAACTGATGATGTTTATCAGTATTTGGATCTTACCAGAGAACTCTTTTTGACTATGGATGGTCAGAATGGGGTTACACAGGAAAAGAGAATTGTATTTGTTTCACTCAGACAGAAGAGAAATCACAAGATTAAGCATGATGTCTCAATGTATAAATGTCCTAAGTGTGGAGCGAGTATCTCTCTTGTATCAGGCGGTAGATGTGATTATTGCGGATACGGATTGAAGCTCGAGGAATACGATTGGGTAATCACAGGAATGAATTATACAGATAAATTAGAGTAGCCTATGGATAAATTCGCAAAAAACATGAAAAAATTGGCGTTTATAGTCAATAATATGATTGCGCTGTATGTTGTCGTTTTTACGATAATATTCCGATATACGTCGGCAACATACATGTTCTATGTTTCACTGGGAGCATTGGCGTACTATTTATTGGCCAATATACTTATTGCCAAAAATAAACTCAGTGTATATGTAGCCAGTCTGTATTTTGTTATCACTATGTTTATGTTCGCTGCGGCTATATGTGTGGGACTCGATGCGGGATTTCAGATGTATTGTCTTTCAATGATTCCGTTGCTGTTCTATTTTGACTATTTGGGCGAGAAATTGAATTTGTCCAGAATAAAGAGTAATCCGATATTATTCAGTATATTGATTGCTGTGACATATTTCGGATGTACATCATATGTGCATGTCAGTGGTGCTATTTATGAAATCCCTACCAATATATCAGTGTTTTTGCTTGTGAGTAATTCACTGTGGGTGCTGATGTTATTGGTATTTTATTCATCATTCATGGTTAAGCTGATTAGGAATTCCGAGAAAAAGCTGCTTGATCAGGCTATTATGGACGAGTTGACCAAACTGTACAATCGTCACTATATGCTTGAGCAGTTAGAGAAGATAGATGAAGGCGATATTCACAAGCAGTGGGTGGCAATTCTTGATATTGACAATTTCAAAAAGGTAAATGATGTATACGGCCATAATGCAGGAGATGCAGTCCTTGTTGAGGTCGCAAATATTATTCGCAGGGTATGCGCAGATTGCCACTTTGCCAGATGGGGTGGTGAGGAGTTCCTTGTATCATCCACCACGGATAAGAATTATGTGGAATTGATGGAAATGTTGCGTTCGGAGGTATGCAAAGATCCTTTTGTATTTGACGGACAGGAAATAATGGTGTCTATCACAGTCGGCGTATGTAAGTGCACATCGGGAGAACGTGTTGATAAATGGATACAGAGTGCCGACAGTCTGCTTTATGAAGGTAAAAATACCGGTAAGAATAAGGTTGTAAGCAGATAGGTGCGAATTGATAAAATGCATTTGCCGGTTTTGCGTTGAATGTTGTATTGTCATTATTTATAGACAAAATTTTCAAGTGCAATGGCTATGTCTTCAACCTTTTCCTTTTTACCGTTTTCTTCCCACTTGAGGAAGCTGTTGAGCAGAGCTCCGGCGTATGCATAGAGTTTGTACACAGATATATTCTGTTCAAGCTTGATATGCTTGATCATAAAATCATTAACAGCCTCGATAAGGACAGAATAGAGCTTGCTTTTGTAAAGCGTAAGGAAGAACTGCGAATATTTGTCAAAAAAGTTGAATGAAAAAATGATATGAGGAGTAGCAAAATAGTTGTCGTCGTCATTCAGTTTTTTATCTGCTAAAAGATATTCGGATACAATAATGTTCAGATAGTCATTGAGAACTTCATAAGGAGAAGTGTAGTACTGATAAAAAGATGTTCTGGATACTCCTGCCACCTTGGAAATTTCTGATATTTTGAGCTGCTCGAAGCTGTTGCTTTGGAGCAGCTTTATTACTGCCTCGCCGATGCAGCGTCTGGTAAATTCGGTTTTCTGATTTATTTTGATTCCGTTTAATTCCATATTTTTTGACCTGTATTTTGCTGAAAGTGAACAAATCGGGCTGTTTTGTAAATTGTACTATAGCGGCAGAATGAATACAATAGTACTTAGTGTGCGCATTTGCGCATCTGCGTCCGAAGGCAGTTGATGGATTGTTAGTATAAATCGGATGCATATATGGAGAACTATGTTTAAGTTTGTAGCTGATTCATCCTGCGATGTAGATATGCTGGATGGTGTGAAAATAGAGACTGTTCCGTTGACAATATCCACCGATGAGAGAGATTTTGTTGACACCATGGACATGGATGTACATGAGATGCTTGATTATTTGCTTGAGTACAAGGGTCGTTCGTACACTGCTTGCCCTTCTACAGAGAGCTGGCTCAAGGCGTATGAAGGAGCGGATGAACTGTATGTTATTGCAATGACCAGTCATTTGTCCGGAACATACAACAGTGCCTGTGTAGCACGAGATATTTACCTGGAGAGCAATCCCGATGCTAAAATCTGTATAGTGGATACACTTACCACAGGTCCTGAAATGAGACTTACCATTGAGAAAATGATAGAGTGGAAGAAAGCCGGTAAGAGCTTTGAGGAGATATCTGCCGGTGTGAAGGAGTATCTTGACAGTACCAGATTGTTCTTTGCATTCAAATCACTTCACAATTTTGCACAGAACGGTCGTGTCAATAAGCTGGTGGCGGCAATGGTTGAGAAGCTGAACATCACTATCACAGGTACTGCCAGTGAAGAGGGTAATATTCAGCCCGGTCAGAAGATCAGAGGAACCAAGAAAGTGGTCAATCATCTGCTTGATGAGATACAAAAGGCAGGCTTCAAGGGTGGCAAACTCAGAATTTGTTATATAGAAAACGAAGAACTTGCAAGACTTGTCAGTGATGGACTGAAAGCGTTGTATCCCGGGTTGGAGTCACAGATTTATCCTGCAAGAGGATTGTGCAGCTACTATGGAGAGCGCGGTGGCATTATTATCGGATGCGAATGCTAAATTGGTATGTTGAATTCGCATACATCCAATTATTGATGCCGATACAGATGAATAATGTTTTTTACGAGAAATCGGGGGGAGATAAAGAAACAGAGCGATTGTTGTCGCTCTGTTTCTTTGTGTATTACTTTGTGTATTAGGAAATTACTTTAGATATGAGCGAGGTCTGTCATGTGCACAATCAGTATTTGTGTTATTATGTACATATATGTTCTTAGCAATCGGAGAAGATGACTATGAGATATGACTGTCTGATAATTGATGACGAAAAAATGCTTGCTGACAATACCTGCGAGTACTTCAATATGTTTGATATAAAAACGAAGGCTGTATACGGAAAGAGCGAAGCCATGGATTTTTTGAAGGATAACGATGCTTCGCTTATTCTTTTGGATATCAATCTGGGCGATGGTTCCGGCTTTGAGCTGTGCAAGCTAATCAGAGAGACTATCAACGTGCCGATCCTTTTTGTGTCTGCCAGAAATACAGACGATGACAAGATACTGGCGCTGAATATTGGGGGAGACGACTATATCGAAAAGCCCTATTCTCTCGGAGTGCTCCTGGCCAAGGTGAAGGTCATTCTTAAAAGAATGGCGGGTACTGTTGTAGCGGGCGAAGCTGCGAAGGAACAGTCCGGCGATTATGATGACGGTCATCTGAAAATCGATAGTGTAAACAGAGCGGTGCTGGTGGATGGCAAGGTATGCAAGCTTACTGCAATTGAAGTCAGACTGCTTACCTATATGACAGAGAATAAGAATCGCCTGATTACCAAGCAGGAGCTTTTCGATAATGTGTGGAACGACAGATTTACCACTGATGGCACATTGAATGTTCACATCAGAAAAATCAGAGAAGAAATCGAGCCTGATGTTAACAATCCGAGCTACATTGTGACAGTTTGGAAGGAAGGCTACAGATTCGTATGCATGAATGAGGGTAAATAAGTGAAAAGAGCACCATTTCTGATTTCAATTATTATATCTTTTGTTCTTGAGATAGTTCTGGGAATAATAATCATTGGAAAAATAGGAAATATAGAGCAGGACACGGTTGTTATCAATGAGTGTCTTCATATTGTTGCGCAAAATTACGGAGATACGGACTCATACAGCGATAAGCTTGAGTATTCGATTATAGATAATGATGGTAATTTTGTTTTTTCCAATTCTGATAAGGCGTCTGTATCTGTAAATGAAGCAGTAAAAAACAATGACACCATGCTCGACATAGTAACAGATGATGGTGTTGTAGGAAAGCTGGTTATCAGAAATACTTCGGAGGAAATGATTAACAGATACAAGGAAAATTTAAAGCTTATGCTTTTTGTATTTACTGTAGTTCAGTTGGTTATTGTACTTACTTTTTTCATTTATCTTAAGAGAACTATTACAGATCCATTCAAAAAACTCAATAATTTTGCAGTGCGTGTTGCGGGAGGTAATCTGGATATTCCGCTTGAACGTGACAAAAAGAATATATTTGGTGATTTTACAGAAGCCTTTGACATTATGCGAAGCGAGATCAAGCTTGCGCGCGCGGCAGAGAAAAAGGCGTACGATGACAAGAATGAGATGGTCGCTCAGCTTTCACATGATATTAAGACTCCTGTAGCATCCATAAAATCTTCGTCTGAAATCGGCTACGAGATTGCAAAAGATGATAAGTCAAAGGAGCTGTTCAATCAGATAAATATTAAAAGCGACCAGCTTACAACACTGGTGGATAACCTTTTCAATTCCAGTGTGAGTGATGTTACCGAAATAGCGGTTAATCCCTTTGAATACAGCTCAAATATTATTAAAGAGATGATAG
>JAKSRV010000123.1 GCA_024403435.1 Lachnospiraceae bacterium | reverse complement strand
TAAACAGAATATTGTTACTTAACTGTGTAAATTTGTTAGGTAAATCAGTTATGTGAATCTATCAAAAATTTCCATCGAAAGGTACAAACAAAATGGGTGTTTATTCAAATCTTCAACCCGAAAAAGTTTTTTATTATTTTGAGGAATTAACAAAAATCCCCCACGGCTCTTACAACGTTGACCGAATCAGTGATTACATTGCTGACTTCGGACGTTCACACAATCTCGAAACCATTCAGGATGAATACAAAAACGTAATAATTATCAAGGAAGCTTCTGCCGGCTACGAAAATGAGCCGCCGATAATCCTTCAAGGACATATGGACATGGTTGCCGTGCATAAGCCCGATTTCAATATCGATATGACCACTGAAGGCTTAAAAGCAGCTATAAACCTCGAAGAAGATTACATATATGCAGAAGGAACTTCTCTCGGCGGCGATGACGGAATCGCAGTTGCATATGCGCTTGCAATCCTTGAAGACGATACACTCTCGCATCCCCGTCTCGAGGTGGTCATCACCACCAACGAAGAAGTAGGTATGGATGGTGCCCGCGGAATCGATTTATCTATGCTCAAGGGCAACCGCCTACTCAATCTCGATTCAGAGGAAGAAGGCTATTTCCTCACAGGCTGCGCAGGTGGTCTTCGTGCTAACTACTTCCTCACTCTTCTGAGCGAGAATATTGTTTCAGGTACGCTGTATGAAATTGAAATCGGTGGGCTCCTTGGCGGACATTCGGGCGAGGAAATAATAAAGGGACGTGCCAACTCCAACAAGCTTGCAGCCAGACTATTATATGAGATCAAAATCAAGCTCGATTCAAACTTAGCAGCAGATAACAATCCACTTTATATTACTCACTTAAACGGTGGATTGGCAGACAATGCAATTCCACGCGAGACACATATAGGATTGGTTGTCTTCAACACCTCAGAAAAATATGAAGTTTTAACGGATGAAGTCATCAGCCGATTTGCCAAAGCCGTGGCTATAGAATATCAGACCAAGGATCCCGGAATTTACTGTCGGATCATCAGCAAAGAAAAAGTATCGGATATATCTGCATACGAAGCTACTGATGCCGTACGTTTCTTAAATGCCGCACCCGACGGAGTCCAAGCTATGAGTTCCGATGTCCCCGGCCTGGTGGAGACCTCTCTCAACCTCGGTATAGTAGAATTCCCCATCTGCAATAAACCTGCGGATTTGGATGCATATGAAGCAAAATACGGCACTCGCGGTTCAGCAAGACTCCACGCAGCCTTTTGTGTGCGTAGCAGCATAGAATCTTCCAAGTATGCTCTCGTAGATTCCATTATGAGCATCGCCGACCTCGTAGACGCTTCCTACAATATTGTCGGAGATTATCCCGGCTGGCAATATCGCACCGACTCTCCTCTCCGCGAGAAAATGATTGCCTTGTATGAAAAAATGTACGGCAAGAAACCTATCGTTCAGGCAATACATGCCGGACTCGAATGTGGAATACTCGGCAATAAAATTAACGACCTTGATTGTGTTTCAATAGGTCCCGATATGCAAAACATTCACACCACCGAGGAGAGGCTGTATATCAGTTCTACCCGCAGAGTGTACGAATATATCGTAGCTCTGCTTGCCACAAAAGACTAAAATCTTTTTCCTATAAGTAAATAATCCCCCGGCGAACGTCTCACCAAAATAAAAAAAGTTTATCGCACAAAGGGGACACAAAAGAAAAAGGGTTCACAGATTAACTTATCTGTGAACCCTTTAATATACTCTCATATCAAAATATCTGATTACTCAGTATTAATCGTCTATTCGGCAATTAATATCCTCATAATTATTAATATCTCAATACGTATACAGCTGTCTCGGTAATGTTAAAACATACTCTTCCGGCATCACTTGAAACAGTCTTTGCAATCAGAACTTCCTGACCATTAATTACCTCGTAAATTGAAACAAACTTATTTGCAGGTACAAGAGTATGGAATACAACTGTGCCATTGATGCTTACCTGCTTATTGAAGGTAATAGTCTTGCTGTTATCAGTAGTTGAAACCTGGTGAGAGAAATCAACTCCGGTGTACTTGGTATAATCATACTTCTTAAGGAAAGAAACAGCGTCTCCGTTTCCAAGGAATGCATGAATTCCACCGATTTCACTAGACTTAATATCTGCTACTGCTGATACAGGAACAGTCTTGTTAGCAGCAGAGCTGATGTTAAGGTGAAGAATGTCTGCTACGTCTGCCGATACATTTGCATTAGCATTAGCTTCCTTAAGCTTTAATAAGCTCATTAATGAAACATTCTTAGCTACATCATCCCAAGATCCAAGAGTCACACCACTAACGTTTGCAACGCTCATATCAGAAGAAGCTGCAGACTGAGTAGTTGTGCTTGTAGAAGAGCCTGCATTACCGGTCTGGCTGGGAACGTAAGAAGAACCTGCGTTTCCGGTCTGGCTGGGAACGTAAGAAGAACCTGCATTTCCGGTCTGGCTGGGAACGTAAGAAGAACCTGCATTTCCGGTCTGGCTTGCCTTAGCAGTGAGACTTGCAACAGGGCTACCGAAAACACCGGCTGCTACTGCTGCAGTGCACAACAATGCGAGTCCCTTTTTAACGAGACCCTTTTTTAAGTTACTGAATTCAAAAGCAAATTTCATAAAAAAAACATCCTTTCTTCTAATTTTCGCTTTAATTATATTACGCGTGTATATTTAGTCAATGCTTTTCGCGAAATACGTGAAAATAAATCAACTTTTGTCAGAACTGAGTTCTCGCGTATAGCATGCAAAAAATACGCATAAAACAGCCAGATTTGTAGCCATCATGGAGTTAAATAATGATTGCCAAAAATAGCACCAGATAGGAATAAAATAAATAACCCAATCATGCTTCCACACTTTCTTTTTGAAAAAAGAAGTAAACAGTCCGCCCCAAACCAGCAACCATCCTACGATACCTATAACCCCAAGCGTCAGTAACGTCTGTATAGGCTCACTGTGTGAAGCTAAATATACCTTACCGGTCATTTCATTATAGTTGCTGTACCCTTCATACAACATTTCCGGACCTATACCGACCAGCTTATCCTTGATTCCCCAATTTTTGAATATCTCAACCGAACCAATCCACAACTGTCCTCTTCCGGTTCCCCATTCATTGTCAAATGACATAACAGTAAATACCGCCGCGCCAACAGCCGCCATAATCAAAACAATTTCCAGAACAATCGCAATTGCTTTTTGCCCCTTCTCAGCAATCCTGTTCCACGCATATTTTCCGAAAACAAAAACTATAATTCCAAGGACAACCAATGCTATTCCCGGGCGAACATCTGATAATATACTCGTCATACCATCCAGTCCGACTCTTATCTCAGAAAAAGGCGGAAGAAGTGCAAATGCCAGACAACACACACCCATAATCGCTATCAAATAGGATAATCGGATGATTCTCCTCCAATCCTTCATAACATAAGGCATCAGTATCAGCAGGCTCATTCCCGCTCCTGCAAAGATGCTGTCGCTTCGGCATAAAAGGACATTCATAAAGCCAAGTGCCAGGAAAGCACCAAGCAAGATACTTGTACCCTTAGTTTCACTGTTGATAAAAAAGACTGCAAAAAACGGAATTATCAAACACAGATATCCGGAATACCAATTTATATTACCTATTGTGGAAATATAATAATGTGGGTCCGACGCTATATTTTCGTGCATTTTAAATACATCAATTCCTGATGAATGTAATATTCCGCATATGAATATAAAAGCATTAACAGCCATCGGAATCAGCCACATATTAGCAGACGGAACCAAAAAACGAGCCATAAAAAGATATAGCAACACTGCGCATAAAATAGATGCAGTTCCTATTCCCCATCCGATATGTCCCCAAAATGCCGCAGATTTATTATCGGCCAGCACACACGAAATAACAGAGACGCATCCCATGATAAGTATGCCCACTTCATACATCCAAGGTTTACCTACAAGCTTACCGACACTTTTTGTAACTATAATGCATCCCGCACCAACTATAATCGACAGAATCGATACTACTAAAAAAACATGCATTTTAGCTTGCAAAATATTAAAGTATTTTTGTTCGAAATAAAGCGGCACCAACGACATAAGGCAAACAGCCGAAATCATTGCAAACGAATTACTCACAGTTTCTTTGTTCTTACCTGATACTTTGTTATTCACAGATTTCTTGTTCTTCACTTCTTATTTCTTCTCCCATGAACTATCATTTTAATAATCAAGTACTCCTATAATAGCACATAAAGAGAACCTCTTCTCTTTTTATTTCAAATTAACCTGTGTAACCAATCTATATTGCATTACCAATATGCATTGCCTTATCAATCTGCTCCGTCTTACCAGTCAATCATATGCGTCAGTCTCTGCCACGCTCTTCAGCAGGCATGACAGAGATTACATCAACTACACCCGGTGCCTCGATTGTAACTCGCCAGCTGCAGTCCGTCTCGTCAAGCTCGCAAATACGTATCATCGCATCCACAATGCTATCTTTGATGGTACTCGCTATTATGCGGCATCCATACTTACCGTTGGCTATGGAATGCAGGTGCTCTCGCATCTTTCCGGAGATAGAAAGCTCAAGTTCATTAGCCTTCCCCAACTGCTCGACATTGTAATCGATGATTCTATCAACCACAGCATCATCCAATTCGTGGTAATTCAAAACAGCCGCAAATCTTCCTACTATCTCATAGGAGCCGCCGAGTTCTATGATATCGTCTCTTGAGATATCTGAGTAGTGAGCGAGACCGCCCTCGTTTTTCTGCCCGAATCCCACGTGATGAATAACTTCCTTCTTTTTGGCACGACACTCATCGAAGGAACCAAGGGCCACGAACATTGTATTGTTTGTATCTATTTTACTCTGCTTACCAAGCACCTCTCTGCCTTCAATTAGTGTGAGTATCTGTGCCTGAACCGCAGCATTTACATTCTGTCCCTTACTTGTAACGGAGGGAACTATCTTTTTATCAAACTCATCCAAAAAGACAATTCCTATTCCGTTGCACTCAGCATTCTCAAGCAATGGAGCAACGATTGCATTGGTATCATTACCCTTAAAACCTTCCTCGGTAATGCTTGTCATATCAAGCTGATAGACAATGAGTTTAGGAATTTCTTTTTCAAAATAAGCCTTTATCGCTCTAAAAGTCTCGGTCTTACCACAGCCCGAGGGAGCCGTAAGCATAATATTGCTTGTATTGGGAGCATCTTTCGCAATCCCTTTAAGATAGTTATATACGTACATAGCTACCTTCTTTGCATTTTCCTGTCCCATCACCTTACCGGTGACATAGTCTGAAAAATGCTTAAAATTGGTTCGATTGAGCCAAATTTTTATTTGCTGCTTGACATCAGCTTTTTGGATTATTTCTTCTTCGCTTACCACAGATTCCTCGTCTGCATAATCTTCAAAGGGATCACATAAATCATCTTCAATGTTCCACTCAAAATAAGCGGTGCGGCACTCGTGATAGTTTTTAATACTTAAGCTCTCGTAGCCTTTACCGATAACAGCCTCCTCATCCGGCAATAAATCACGGAATCCGAATCCATATACAATCACTCCATCGTGCTCATTATCGGCACGAATGATTATTTTGACGTCTTCATCACCTGCACCGTACTTAGATTTGCAGAGGAAAAAGTACTTATCTATATAATGATCTTTGTCGGTCAAAAACGCTTCCTGCGACATCACAAACGGCGTAGGCAACAGATACATGGATTCCTTCGGTATAATGATGCACCTGTCGCAATCTATAAAGCGTTCTCTTTCCTTGGCACGAGTATGATTGATATACTCTTCCTCGGTAAAATTGTGAATGTATTTTTCATGTCC
>JAKSRV010000122.1 GCA_024403435.1 Lachnospiraceae bacterium | reverse complement strand
AACTATAGACCTATTCTTATAAATGGATTTATGGAGGCATCATATCCATCATCAATAACAGTAGTGAATGGTATCAGTGGAACAATTATTAGCCAGTTGGATAAGCCTATATGGTCTAGACATCGTCTGATAACAGGTATATTTCTCCTTGTTATTTGTTCTTCGGTTTTTATTATTACGAGACAACCATATGCAGGAATCTTTTGTTTTGCAATATTGGTAATTAAGTGCGTTCTAATTTATAAAATGCGATTGCATTGAAAATTTGAAGTTGTTGAGGTGAATAATGGGACAGATAGCGAATCAAATGGTATTAGAATTAATTTTTAAGATAAAGGAACGTATTAAAGAGAAAAAACAAGAAAAGAACGATAAAAAAGAAGAACAGAAGAAGTAAACAAAAACACGGCATTGAGCACCAAATAAACACCAAATGAATAAATTAATATGATTTTAGATATAATAAAACCCCAAGAACATTGAATTCTTGGGGTTTGTTGTATCTCTTTGAATAATGATAATTATCTCTTTGAGTACTCTGTATTAAAATCTAATTCTAATTGCAGGACGTACGCCAGAATAATTATTTACTTGGCTTCCATTTTGATCGATGCGCTCTGCTACACGGATTGCGCGAAAACTTTTGTGGCCAGGTGTGCGCGACCACCAGCTGGTAGCTGCACCGTGATGTGCTGGAAGCAGTCTAGAATCTGTCTCTAAACAGTACTCTTCAAATTCCTCTTCTCCCATCTGCCCATTGCAGTACGAAACATATATTTCTTCTGAGACTCCCATATATTTTACCAAGTCATCAAATGATAATAACCATACGTTATCCTGAGTCTGGTTTCCTCCACTAGTTCCATAACAAGGATGATCTGCATTTTCATTTGTCACGGTTTGAATCATTTCTTTTTCACTACTGTCAAACGAATCATTATAGAACTCACCATTAAGGTAGGCTCTTAATGAACAGTTCTCCCAAGTAATATCAACCGGTTCCTCGTTATATGAAGTATTCCACAAGATATCCTGACTAAAGAGAACTGCTTCACCATCACCAATTTCGAGCACATACCACTCAATTTCTTTCCCTTCATACCTGCCGAATGATACTACATCTCCTACGCTCACTTGATCAAATTTCATGGAATCGTCCATAGAGGCTACTAATTCTAAATCAGCATCGTCATTTTCCTCGGATTCCACATCAATTTTGGGCGCAACTTCATTTTCATCATCAGATTCTTCTACTGCTTCATTCACCACCTCATCATTTTTCTCTACACTTCCACATCCAATTACGAATAAAGAAAATGCAAAGGTAATCAAAAAACTTAACACTTTTCTTTTCATTTTTATTCTCCTTTAGATAAAATTATCGAAAGTCGCTTAGACAATCATTTCTTATTTTCAAATATCAGCTCCATCTGCTATATTATATACCCATTTGTTTCTTATATTTCAAAAAAAAATTCTAACATAATAATAGCAAAGGCTCAATATTGGCGATGGCACATCATTCAAAATATTTGAGACCGAAACAGGTGTGTACTTAATAAATACAATGTTTGGGCTGCAGGATCTTATTATATGAGGGAATTGTATTTTTTGTGTTCCGATTTGTACAATTTTTTGATAATATAGAGATATATGATATGTTCATCGGAAACGTAAGCAAAGGCGCTTAGTTCAATCTATGATTGAGCTGAGCGCTTTTTTATATGAGCGTTGGAGATAGCTTACTTGGTTACGAGTTTGTATATTAAGTAGATTTTGTCAGTTCGGATTATAGAAAGGGGACATAGATATGGAAGCAAGAATTGAAGAGCACCCTATACTTGGAAAACAGGAGAAGGGAAAAAAGGTAACCTTTACTTTTGATGGGCAGGAGCTTCATGGATATGAAGGTGAACCTATTGCGGCAGCACTTAAAGCGGAAGGTGTGATGATACACAGATACACTCAGAAGGAGCATAAGCCGCGTGGTATTTTTTGTGCAATAGGCAGATGCACTGACTGTGTAATGATAGTTAATGGGAAACCCAACGTTAGAACATGCGTTACTCCACTTGAGGATGGTATGAAGGTTCAGACTCAGTATGGTGTCAGCGAAAAACATTTTGATGAGCAGTCTTGAAAGGAGAGTTAGGTTATGAAGCGATATGATTTGATTATTGTAGGAGCAGGACCCTCCGGATTATCGGCTGCAATTGAAGCTGCAAAACGTGGGCTTGAGGTAGTTGTATTTGATGAGAATGAAAAGCCGGGTGGACAGTTATTCAAGCAGATTCATAAATTTTTTGGGTCCAAGGAGCATAAGGCAAAAATAAGAGGATTCAAAATCAGTGAGGATTTGTTGAAGGAAGCTGATGCGGCAGGCGTAAAGGTAGTGCTGAATGCAACGGTTTGCGGTATGTATCAGGACAAGGAAATTACCGTAAGAATCAATGATGAAATGCATCATTATAAGGGTGATACAATCATTATTGCGACAGGAGCGTCTGAAAATATGGTTACATTCCCCGGATGGACATTACCGGGTGTTATAGGTGCAGGTGCAGCGCAGACTATGATGAATCTTCATGGTGTGAAGCCCGGAAGCAAAATATTGATGCTTGGCTCCGGAAATGTGGGCCTGGTAGTGAGCTTTCAGTTAATTCAGTGTGGTTGCGAGGTTGTTGCACTTGTAGATGCTGCACCAAGAGTAGGTGGCTACGGTGTACATGCGGCTAAGGTTGCCAGAACAGGAGTACCATTTTATCTTTCGCATACAATTGTTAAGGCTGAAGGTGAAGACCATGTAACAGGTGTAACAATTGCAGAGGTTGATTCATCATTTAAATTTATACCTGGTACTGAGAAACACTTTGATGTGGATACAATTTGTCTTGCAGTAGGTCTTTCTCCAATGTCACAGCTTCTTAAGATGGCGGGATGTAAGATGGAAGACAATCCTAAGAGAGGCGGACAGGTTCCGATATGTGACGAATATGGCAGAACTTCAATTCCGGGTGTATTTGTTGCAGGAGATGTGTCAGGAATTGAGGAAGCAAGTTCTGCAATGATTGAAGGACGTATGGCAGGTATCGCTGCTGCGGAGTATCTTGGATATATTGAGAAGGAGGAACTTGACAGTAAGCTTGAAGAGCTGGATGCTGCTCTCGACGGGCTCAGACAGGGTATGTTTGCTCCCAAAAACAGAGGTCAGATGATAGAGAAGACTGATGAGGGAATAGATATATCAACCAACCTTCTTAAAAAGGGTTATGTAGCAGACGATGAAATTGAAAGATTCCCCGGTGTTACCAGAGCAAAAGGAATACATCCTGTGATTGAGTGTACTCAGAATATTCCTTGTAATCCATGTCAGGATTCATGCCCTAAGAAGTGCATAAAAATCGGTGCGAATATTACAGCGCTTCCTGCAATTGACCCTGAGGCTACTTGCGTAGGCTGCGGTATGTGTGTTGCTTCTTGCTCAGGTCAAGCTATTTTCCTTGTTGATGAGACCTATGAGGAAGGATATGCAAGTATTACTATGCCTTATGAATTTTTACCACTTCCTGAAGTGGGCGACAAAGGTATCGCGCTTGGCAGAAGTGGTCAGAAGGTTTGTGAAGCAGAGGTTGTTAATGTGAGAACATCACCTGCATTTGATAAGACTCATCTTCTTACTATGAAAGTGCCGGTTGAATTTGTAATGAAGGCAAGATTTTTCAAAAAAGAAGTGTAGCTCATATCTGTGTCAGTTAGGCAAAGTGAGTAATATTTGACACGTAATACTTGTATCGGAGGAATGATTATATGAATTCTGTAAATGATAGATCGAGAGATATAGGAGAGTTTGTTCCGGCACCTGATGACGATATGCTCATCTGCCGTTGTGAAGAAATTACAAAGGGTGAAATAAGAAGAGCAGTACATGATGGTATGTGGACGATGACTGAAATCAGAAGGTATTTAAGAACAGGTATGGGACTGTGCCAGGGACAGACTTGTGCAAGACTTGTTAAAGGCATTGTAGCAAAGGAACTTGGTATTTCACCGGCAGAGCTTGAGCCGGCAACAAGCAGGGCACCAATGAGACCCACAGAGATGCGTATTTTAGCAAAAGAAGCACAGGATTAATGGAGGGGAACGAATATGAGTAATGCAGCAGATGTAGTAATCATTGGCGGTGGTATCATAGGATGTTCCATTGCATATTATTTGGCTAAGAAAGGAACCAGCGTAATTGTCTTGGAGGGAAGTGACCATATTGGAAATGGTGGATCATCAAGAAATGGTGGCGGTGTTCGTCAGTCAGGACGTGATCCGAGAGAGCTTCCTCTGGTAATGTACGGAATCAAAAATTTGTGGCCTACGCTCTCTGAAGAGTTGGAGGTTGATTGTGAATATCACCAGGATGGTAATCTGCGTCTTGGTAAAACTGAGAAGCATAAGCAGATCCTTGAGGGACTTACTGAGAGAGCAGTCAAGGTTGGTCTCGATGTAAGAATGATAGATGGTGACGAAGTTAGAAAAATCAATCCTTATCTTTCTGAAGAGGTTACCTGTGCAAGCTGGTGCCCTACGGATGGTCATGCAAATCCGCTTACAACTACGCTTGGCTATTATAAGATGGCACGCCGCTTGGGTGTAAGGTTTATAACCGGAGAGAAGGTTACCGAACTTAAAAAGGTTAAGGGTAAGCTTCGCAAGGTAATTACTGAGAATAATGTATATGAGGGTGATACCATTGTAGTAGCTGCCGGTTATCAGAGCAGAAAAATAGTTGAGACAGTAGGTATAGATATTCCTATGACTCAGAACATGATTGAGTGTTTGGTTACTGAGGCCGAACCACATATGTTTGATCAGATGCTCGGAACTGCCGAGGCAGATTTCTATGGACACCAGACTAAGCATGGTTCATTTGTATTCGGTGGAACTTCAGGCTTTGAGGGAGTTAATAAGGATAATGGAACACCTATCTGTAATAGTATGACCGCTTCATGTGAGTGCAGAGGAATCATGAAATACTTCCCTGCTCTAGCTGACGCTAAAATTGTAAGAACATGGTCAGGATGGGTTGATATGATGGTTGATGGTGTACCTGTTCTCGGAAATGTTCCTGAGGTGCCGGGACTTGTTTTGGCAGCCGGTTTTTGCGGACATGGCTTCGGAATTGCTCCCGGAGCAGCTTACAATATTGCAGAACTCATTACTACGGGCACAACTCCTGTGGATATCTCTGCATTAAGATATGATAGATTCAAGACAAAAATCTAAGACTTTTGATTAATACAGTCCTGAGCATTTTGCTCAATATGCGGGCAAGAATGCATGGGACTGAGAAATGTGAGCCAGTGTGATAAATAGAACCGACAGAATTAAGCCGACGCAGCCGTTTTTTGTACTGGCATCGTCAGGCTTTATGCAGGAAATATATATGCGCCAGGGAATAAGCCACTTCTATTCTTTTACCATAGAGAATGCAGTGGAACTGGTTTCTGTGCCCGATGGATGTATAGATTTACTGTTTGAGTACAGTGATCATGAGATGAAGGCTTATGCGTGCGGTACCGTGTTGGCTTGTAGTTTACAACATTGGGATAGTGGCAGGACTATATTTGGCGTAAGATTTCTGCCTGGAAATATGCCGGCCGGATTAAGTGCGGTACATAAAGATTTAATCAATAAAAGACTTCTTTTGGACGATCTCTTACCCAATAGGACTCTGATAGAGAAAATGGCTGCCGAAAAGGATTTTTATCAGCGTATTAGGGTCTTCTTGGAGGAATATACACGGTTTGAAAATATAATGGAAAAGCCTTATGGCAAATTGGAGTTATGTTTAGCTGTCAAAGATATGATATATGAATCAAATGGTAATATAAAAGTGAGTGCTCTCAGCGAGAGAACAGGTTACAGTGAGCGTTATATCAATAAAGTTTTTATGGATATGATGGGATTTTCTCCGAAGCTATTTTGCAAAATAATACAATTTCAGCGGGCTGTTGATACATTGAATTACGGTAATGTAAGCAATATGACTGAGAC
>JAKSRV010000121.1 GCA_024403435.1 Lachnospiraceae bacterium | reverse complement strand
ACCGGTATCGGAAGATGGACCAATCCTAAGGGTGGTTATTTCATTTCATTCTGGACCCTTCCCGGATGTGCTAAGGCAGTAGTTGCAAAGTGTAAGGAAGCAGGCGTTGTGCTTACAGGCGCAGGTGCTACATATCCCTATGGAATCGATCCTGAGGACAGCAATATTCGTATTGCACCTTCATTCCCTTCACCTGAAGAGATGGCTCAGGCTACAGACCTTTTTGTTCTTTGCGTAAAGCTTGTTACCGTAGAAAAGCTTCTGGCTGTGTAATATCTACAAATTATAAATGAAACTTCGTAGAAGACGTGAGTAATCACGTCTTCTTTTTTTGTGTAAAATCGAGTAAAATTATTATAAAATTATTGGTTTTTAGTGCAATGTGCGAAACAAATGTATGGCTTTAATCGTAAAATGGAGGATTCTTGAGTGAGTAGACAGAGTTTTTCATATAGATTTAAGAAAATAATGGCAGCTATGATGGCTATAGCCTTGGCGAGTGCAATACCGGCAATAGACAGTTTGGCTTACGATGGTAATGATGGTACCGAAGGCGTGAAAACAGATATTGAATCGGCAGAGGAGTCTGAATTGGCAGAGGAGTCTGAATTGGCAGAGGAGTCCGAGGCGGCAGAGGATTTTGCGACGGAAAGCGAATCAGTAGAGGAATCTGAGGTTGATTATGATGAAACTCATATAGAAGATGATGTAGAGACAGATGAAGAGTATGTAGAAGAGGCTGATGAAGAGACTGACGAGATAGGTGAATGTGAAGAAATTGATGAGACAGATGAATGTGAAGCAATTGGCGAAATAGATGTGGTTGAGGATTCTGTAGTCGGAGCTACATCTACAGTTAAGTTGAATCCTACATATAAGGAAGCTGTTAATACATATACAGAGATAAGTGTGGATGAGTGTACATTTATCGAAGCCATCAATACCAATGCCAATGATTATGGTAGATATGCATCGGTTGCATATTCAAATATGGCATATCTCGCTGACGGTACGATTGTGCGATTCCAGGGATATGACGGTACCGGAAAGTATCTTGTTCAGTACTTCGACAGTGATTTGAATTATATAAGCGGTAAGACAATTAATGCCGAACTTCCGTTATTTGGAGGATTTTATAGTGATGGAACATCCTTCTATGTTTTGAGCGGACAGAAAAATCTCTCACATTCGGATTCGGTGGAGGTTTATCGTGTTACCAAATATGATAAGAACTGGAATCGTAATTCGACGGTGGCATCTCTTTTTGGCGCATACACAGCAATTCCCTTTGATGCGGGTAGCGCCAGGTTTATACATAGTGGAAATCAGTTGATAGTACGTACCTGCCATGAAATGTATAATGGTCATCAGGCAAGTGTAATGATGAGTATTAACACTACGACCATGGCAATTACGGGTTCTCAGTATAGTGTTTCCAATATAGGAAACGGTTATACGTCACATTCGTTTAATGAGACAATTAAGTTAGATGACGGATATATGGTTGCGGTTGATCATGGTGATGCCAACTATAGAGGCTTATGTTTGGTGAGATATAAAAATAAGCTTAGCTTGTCATCTTATTCCAACAGTGCGTACGGATATAATATTCTTCCGTTTGCAGGCACGCATGGTGACAATGATACAGGTGGAACGCTCGGAGGCTTTGAGGTATCTTCGACCAATTATCTGGTTGCGTATGCATTAAACGATCAGTCAGATTACAAAAACAGTAAAACGCGTAATATTTATATTGCCAGTATCAACAAAGATGCGCTTATTGCGAATCCTGTTGAAGATCCTGCCGAAAGATATTACGGACTGATGTTGAATAATTTTGATATTCAGTACATTCAGTTTACAAACTATGCAGAAGGTGATACTACAGCAAGAAATCCATATCTTGTCAAGCTTGGTAGCGATTCGATGCTGCTCATGTGGAGCAGAGCCGATAAGGTGTATTACTGTAAACTTGACGGGAAGGGGCAACTTGTCGGAAATGTGTATTATATGTCGGGAGCTTTATCAGACTGTCAGCCCATCAAGGTGGGAGAGAAAATCGTATGGTATGAGGCTTCTAATAAAAAGACTATTCTCTATGCAATTGATATTAATGATCTGAGTAAAACCAAAACAGAAGCGTTGACGATGGGGCATGAGTATCAGGTTGTTGGGATTGATGGCAGTAAGGTTACAAACAAGTGTACAAGATGCGGTGACACCTTCGAAATTACTACATTTTCAGAGTTTTCATTGTGGTTTAATCACAGTAATGAGATTTATACAACATACAGCGGATGTGGTAACGGCTCAAGGTTATCGTGGGATTGTTCACAGCCATTCAGATTTTGGTATAACAATTTTACACCGAGTGATGTGGAAAACACGGAGATGCGTGTCGAATCCGCTGATGAAGATATAATCAGAGGTTATGAGGCTTATGCCTCTGATATGGGTATGCTTCTGGTGGGAAATACTGAAGGTACCACTACAGTAACTTTCAGTGCAAAATATAATTCAAATGCGAAGAAGACTCTTACCGTCACGGTTAAGCATCATTATTCGGTGACCGGTACGAAAGATGGCGGCTCTATTCAGATAGAAACCTGTTCCGGCTGCGGGGCTGTAAAAGAAACGGTAATAGCACCTAAGAATCCTGAGCTTGTGGGTGCAAGCGCAAAATTGAACAGTTCGGTTTCGATGGATTTTTGCTTTACAAATCTTCCGCAAAACGGTTCGGTAGTAATCGATGGTCCGTCGGGAAAAATCACGAAGCCTGTCAGCTCGCTTACCAAAGATACCACGGGAAAATATACTGTTTCTTATGATGTTATCCCGCGATACATGAGATCGGCGCATAGTATCTATATTATGGATAGCAGCGGAGCGAAAATAAGCTTCACCAATGGCTCAGGTACTTCTGCAAGTCTTAGTTGGAAACTTATCGGTTACCTTAACGGAATAGTTAACGGAACGACGTACAGTCAAGCTGAAAAAGATTTGGCAAAGGCACTGATACAGTATTGTGATAACATTGCGTATTATTTTGACAGCAGCTCAACGACCAACGGTGTTGTTTATACCAAGTACAGCGGAACGATAGATTTTAGCAATTACCGTAAGGTGATTTATTCTTCTGCCGGAACTACTTACGCCGGTGTTAAAGGCGTAGAGTATGTGGGATCATCGTTGATGATGCTGGGGGCACCGGGAATGCGACATTATTTTGCGGGAAATCTCAGCGGATGTTCCGTTACAATAGGTGGAGTAAGCAAAGCACTCGTAAAAGTTGCAGACGGATTATATTATTGTGAAGATCTGAGCGGATGTAATCTTTCAAGTCTTAATGTGAAAAGAGAGATTATTATGACTAAGTCTTCTACCGGTGAGCGCTGGAAAATGAATTACTGTGTAATGTCATATTGCAGTGATGCATATAATGCCGGAAATGAAGTATTAATGAATCTGAGTGTGAGTATATATAATGTGTATGCGGCTGAATTGAAGCTCAATACAAAATGACACATGATTCAGAAATGGTTGTGAAAGACAACATATGATTCATGAAAAATGTATATGACTTGTCTTTGCTTCATTTGTTTAGCGTTAATTCGTATATGGCGGAATAAATTTACGCCGGATTTTAAAAAATATGTATAAAATTATGAGCCCAACTATATTGCCTCAAACGTTTGTTTTGACAATATGTTGGGCTTATATTATTTCACCAATCCGTTATCTTGTGATGGTAGAAAATAAGTAGAATTTTAGACATTTTTATAGTCAATATTGCCACCTTGCAATATGAAAAAAGCCTTATTATAATAAGCCTTGCTGCGTTGGAGAGGTGTGTCGACGAGCTTGAGATTTGTGTCAAATGTGTCACAAATTTGCACATATTTTTATATGTCATGCCTGTCATAATACGCAATAGTTCATGGAAGGAGGGAGACGGATATGAATAAAGAACTCAACTCATTTATCTGCTATCTTGAAGATCAGAAGAAGATGTCAGAGAATACCCGTTTATCCTACAAGCGCGATCTTGTAAAATTAAATGAATATTGCAAGGCGCTGGCCATCCACGACGTTAGCCAGGTTTCTGCCGCAAATCTTAAATCATATATTGTCTATCTTGAGGCAGGTGATTTCAAGGCTGCTACAATTTCAAGAAACGTGGCATCCATTCATGCATTTTTCCATTATCTCTACACCGAGCATATGGTGGAAGAGGATGTATCAGAGTGTTTGCAGGCTCCCAAGATTGAGAAGCATGCTCCCGAGATTTTGACCGAAGAAGAGGTTCGCAGACTGCTTAATCAGCCTAAGTGCACCGATCCCAAGGGTATCCGCGACAAGGCTATGCTGGAGGTACTCTATGCAACAGGTATCAGAGTATCTGAGCTTATAGGACTTAAGGTTGACGATGTTGATTTGAATACCAATATGCTGTCTATCAAGAATCGTACAATTCCTTTTGGTACCAAGACTCGCGAAGCTTTGATGACATACCTCAAGGAAGGTCGTCTTCAGATGCTCAAGGGTAATGAGACCGATATTCTTTTCCCCAGCTGTCTGGGAGAGCCTATGAGTCGCCAGGGCTTCTGGAAGCTAATAAAGGCATATGGCAAGAAGGCAGGAATCGAGATGGAGATTACTCCTCATACACTCAGACATTCATTTGCTGCACATCTTGTGGCAAACGGAGCTGATATCCACAGTGTATCAGAGATGCTTGGTCATTCCGATGTATATACCACTCAGGTATATGCGCAGATGGGACAGAGTGATATCCGCAAGGTATACAGCGAAGCACATCCCAGAGGATAAATAAATTATCATATATAAAAAATAAACCGCTCAAGTTAATCTTGAGCGGTTTTGTCATTTCTGAGTTTATACAATTGTATCTGCGATATTGTAGATAAGCTTCTCTGAATCTTCCCATCCGAGGCAAGGATCGGTGATGGACTTGCCGTATACACCGCCGCCTACTTTCTGACAGCCTTCTTCGATATAGCTTTCAATCATTACTCCCTTAACGAGCTTATTGATATCTGAATTAATCTTACGGTTATGCATGATTTCTTTTACGATACGAATCTGCTGCTCGAACTTCTTATTTGAGTTGGAGTGGTTAGCGTCAATAACGCATGCAGGATTTTTGAGGTCCATCTTATCGTACATCTCAACGAGACGCATGATATCCTCGTAGTGATAGTTGGGGGTATTGTTACCGTGCTTGTTGGTGGCTCCGCGAAGAATAGTGTGAGCCAGTTCATTACCGGTTGTGTTTACTTCCCAACCTCTGTAGATGAATGAATGACCGTGCTGTGCAGCATATACGGAGTTCATCATTACTGAGAAGTCGCCGGATGTAGGATTTTTCATACCTGCGGGAACGTCGAATCCGCTTACGGTAAGTCGGTGCTGCTGGTCCTCAACGGAACGGGCGCCTACTGCTACGTATGAGAGCAGGTCTGACAGATAGCCCCAGTTCTCGGGATAGAGCATTTCATCTGCTGCAGTCAGGCCTGATTCCTGGGCAGCTCGGATATGCATGTGGCGGATAGCCAAAAGTCCCGCGAGGAAGTCGGTATCCTTCTCAGGATTGGGCTGGTGAACCATTCCTTTATAACCTTCACCGGTGGTTCTGGGCTTGTTTGTATAGATTCTGGGGATAAGGATCAGCTTATCCTTGACCTGTTCGTTTACTTTTGCAAGTCTGTTGACGTAATCACATACCGAATCTTCATTATCTGCAGAGCAGGGTCCGATGATTACCAGGAATTTGTTGCTGCTTCCGTTGAGTACTTCACGGATTTCGGCATCTCTTTCTCTCTTTGCTTCAGCTACTTTTGCGGGAACGGGATACTGTTCACGAATCTCGTCGGGAGTAGGAAGCTTTTTTATGAATTCAAAACTCATCTTTTCATCCTCTTTCTATAGCAAATACATACTTGCAGCGACGCAAAAGCGACGCCGGCATGTCGTGAAATGACATGCTTTGTTCTATTCTGTGCAAATCGACACACATTATAGTACATGAGTATGAAGTCTGCAAGAAAAAGCAAAGGTTTCGCCTAAATATGGGGTGGAACAGAGGTTTGAGGAGCATAAAAAGTACTTTGTGCTTTTATATTGATATGGTATACTGTTGAATAAGTATGGAAGGATAGCAGTACTATGCCCAAAAATGAAGGAGAA
>JAKSRV010000120.1 GCA_024403435.1 Lachnospiraceae bacterium | reverse complement strand
GACTTGATACCATTGGGTGCATCCTCAACTGCAAAGCATGCTGCCGGATCAAGCTTTAGCTGCTTGCAAGCCTCGATATATACGTCGGGTGAGGGCTTTCCCTCCTTAACGTTCGCCGCACTGCAAATTTTGTCAAAATAATCGCTTATTCCCACCATTTCAAGATATCTTTGAGTACGTTCTACATCAGTAGCAGTTGCAATTGCGATTGTAATATTTCTCGCACGCAGTTCATCAAGGAGCTGTTTTACTCCGGGCTTCAATATAACGCCTTCATTCTGTATACACTTTTCAAACAGTTCTTTACGGTAGCTTCTGACCTCATCATAGTCAAAATCTTCTCCAAACCATTCCTTAAGCTTCTTGGGTGCAAAAGGACGTCCGAGACTTCTAAGTTCAAGTGCCTGCTCGTCAGTCGGATGATATCCGTAATGCTCTAGTGCCTGAGGCCATACTCTGCGATAATACTTTTCGGTATCTATTATTGTTCCGTCCAAATCAAAAATTACTGCTTGGGGTGTTTTTTTCATAAGTACCTTCTTCTTTATCTTTCTTCCCTTATTCGCAATAATGATCAGAACAATAATGATTATTACAGCCGCCAATATACTTCCAAGAATAATATATCTTGAGTAGTCAGCTTCGTTTATCACCCTAAACTTACCGGGCACTGTCGCTTCGAATTCGATATAGCTTCCGATCACTGTTGTATTTGCCCGAACCCAATTGCCATCTGCATATGTTTCAATGACAATATTCTCGGCTTTATTATCAACGTTTGCCACTCTGACATTAACAGTACCGACATGCTCTGTCAACCCAAGAGCTTTCGCAATTTCAGCTTCATCGGTATATATTACGCTGTAAGTATACTCATTTCCCGTGACAGTAAGTGTAAGCTCGGCTCCGGGAAGGAAGTCTCCTACCAACATTACGCATGGCTTCGAAACCTCTCCAACCGTCACCGACTCGGTGCTCTGTACAGACCCCATCCACTTTTCATAAACCGCTTCTAAGACTGTGCTTCCCGATACAAAGCTATAATCATAATCCGGCCATACACCAAAATATCCTTCCTTTTCAGGTACCGCAGGAATCTGCTCAGCCTCTATCGACTCACCGTATGAGGCTGTAATTCTGCCAACCTCTGTACCGTCTGCCATGAACACAATCTTAAACTCTGTAAGTTCGGCAGGTAATCCCGGAAGCTCTCTAAGCTCCGCGTAATCAACAGCTATCGCACCGTCAGTATAGTTTATTCCGTCAACTCCTCCTATATCAGAGCCTACATAATAGTTGCCTGCAATAACTCCATCAGCATCAAGATAGCCGGCGATTGCTCCTGCTCGCTCTCCCTCATAGGATACGATGCAGAAGGATATACTGTCAGATATATCCATTCCCTTGCCGACGACACCGCCTACATAGCTTTTACCGGATACATTGCCGCACGCATAGCAGTTTATTATGCTACTGTCACATTCTCCTGCAACTCCGCCTATATAGCTTCCTGATTCTGAAAATACATTTCCCGCACAGATATCTGATATGAGTGCACCATACTGAACAAAGCCTGCTATGCCACCGCAATAATCCTTCTTGGAGGTAACAGTTGCATAGTTGATGCAGTCCTTGATAACCGCCTTGGCAGTTGCACTCACATAAAGGCTCTGATCGCCGGTAAGATTAATATCATCCTCCGGGTTTACATCGTATTCTGTGGCTATCCTTCCGACAACACCGCCCACAGCAGTGTCAGCCTCAACCGAGCCGTAATTCACGCAATCAATCAGTCTTCCGTTATTAGCAATCGGGCTTTCGGCATCATTATCATCATCGTTATTAACATCATTGTTGTTAACATCATCGTTGTTATCATTCGTCGGCAGTTCAACTGAAGTATCGGAAAACTCAATTCCTTCGTATGAAAAAACATCCGCTCTGATAGAAGCTGAAAGGCTCGATATCAATGTAGCCTGGTTGATAATTGCTCTTAAATCTGCAGTCAGCTCATTATTGCCATCACTGATGATATCGCTTAACTCTGCTGAATAATCAGCTATTATATCCATATCCTCAGCAATTGTGATGAGATTATCACCTACGCTATCCAGCTGTTCCCTCATCTCATCAATTGAAGTATTTCCCTCTCCGTCAGGCAGATCCGCAGAAATCTGATTGGCGTCCAGCAAAGCATCCGACATGTTTTCAAGTACAGAAGCTGTCTTGTTGCCATAGTAATCCAAATCATTGGTGGCCTCGTTCATCATCTCAAGCAGCACATTCATCTCCTCATTGAGTCTTCCGAGACCATCAACCATATATTCCATCTGCAGGAAGGGCTCCATCTGCCCAGCTATTCCGCCGACATCTTTTCTTCCGCGTACTCGCCCGTTGTTAACACATTCAGCCACATAGCCCTGAGATATGCGTCCTACTATTCCGCCAATGTTGTAACCCACATGCTCATAGCCGACATAGCCTACATTAGTACATTTGATAATATTTCCTGAAGATATTCCCGCAATTCCTCCGACATCTGTGAATGCTGCCGCATTAGTCGTCGAATTAAGTTCGGTGATGTTATCTACGGAAATTTCAGTTATATCAACAGTAACCTCACTCTCGGCAGTATTTATCGTGCCCTTGTTGCTGCACTCACTCACACTTCCTTCATTGTTACCTACAATTCCTCCGACAGAATGCTTTCCGTTTACCGCACACTGCGACTCGCAGCCCATAATCATACCCGTGGGTGCATTATATCCTACAATTCCTCCGACCTCATTTTCACCGGTCACTACACCATATACGCTACAGTCACTGACAGTTCCGTAATTTTCACCGACAATCAATCCCACCTGACCGGCAGAATAATCTGCTGATACATTGCCCTTAACATAAAGCTTTTCTATTCTTCCTCCGTTTTGAAGATATCTGAAAAGACCATATGAGGAACCGGCGCCGCATATATTTACATTATTAATGCTATGACCATCACCGTCGAAAACACCTCCAAAGGTTGGCACACTTAATGAACTGCTGTCCACTAAATCTATATCTGCAGTCAGCCTTACATACTTATCACGCGACCAGCTGTCATTCATACAGTTTTGAACAAACTGCATCCAATCAGCTTCGCTTGAAATCTCTATTGTTATATAGGTCGTTGTCCCAATTGTTTCTGCTTCATCATTTTTACCGGCTTTATATTCGGAAAAAGAATACTCAGCGTTCCCTTCAGCATAAACCTTAGATAAATATGCCTCGTCTCCTGTATAAGAGATTCCTGAAAACACAATAGTTCCAACTAATAAACCTGTCACAAGAAGGTTTCCGATTTTTTTTGCAATTGATTTATTAATCTTACTGTGCATTTTCATTCACCTCCTTTACAGCTTCCTCCGGCTTGGACTCTATCAGTTCGGGAACCGTTGTCATCGTACTCTCTTCTCTTACGTAATCCTTCGCTCTGATAGTAGCTCCCATTTCACCTTCAATGATACCTGTAAATTCACCGTCAACAACACCATTGACGTATCCTCGAATACGTCCGCTCATCACAACACGTCCCTTAGAAGGAAGCGGTTTTGCAAAGTCTCTCTTGAGTGCGAAGGCCGTCTTTTCGATAATGATATCGCCTATAAGCAGAGTCTGAGGGAGTGCAAAAAGTACGAGTGCAATACTTGTAAGTGTACCTCGTCCGAGTGCCAGACCAATGGCTGCGACTACAGGGTTTGAGGATACTGCACTGATAATGAAGCCTGATGCAACCATCATTGTTCCCGAGGTAACAATAGTTGGGAAACTCTCATTCAAGGTTTCAACAATTGCCTCCTTGATAGGCATATATTTTTTCAGCTCCATATATCTGCTGGTTATTACAATCGCATAGTCGATAGTTGCACCCATCTGAATAGCACTTACTACCAGATAACCCAGGAAATACACCACATCATTCTGCAAATAAGGGATTGAGAAGTTAATCCATATACTTCCCTGAATGGTAACAACCAACAGTACAGGAATTCCGGCTGACTGGAAAGTAAACAAAAGAATAATCATTACAAAAACAGCTGTAAGTACGGTAATAAGCGTATTATCCGTTGCAAATGATGCGCTAAGATCCTTATCACTGGTAGAATTTCCTACCAGATAAACAGACTCAACATCATAGTATTTTGCCACTGTGGCTCTGATAGTTTCCAGTGCCACATAAGTCTCTTGGCCCTCTACCGGAACATTAAGTTCGAGCACAAATCTTGAATACTCTTCACCCAGCAACTGGTCTTTCGCAATGCATATGCTTTCGTAAGCATCGTTAATGGTATCCTCTACATCGCCATCAAAGGTGATATTTCCGCTGTCCTTATGTTCATAGATAAATAAAAACATATCAATGAACGGCACCTCATAGGAGCTGACTCCGTTTACAATAGCACCGTACTGACTGTTCTGAGTCGCATAAGCCGAATAAACCAGATTAGCCACTTCAACATCCAAATCAAACAGCTCTGCAAACTGTCTGGGTGTTAATTTGTCTGTCAGCATATAACCGTCAATGGCCTCGATATTCGCCAGGCCCTGAACCGAATTCACTACATCCAGCTTTTCCAACGCAGATATTGTTTTTGCCTCTTTTTCGTAATCACCGCACGGAACCAATACTGCCAGCTGGTTGACTGAACCAAACTCCCGCTCAACCATATGTGCCGAGAATTTGTTTTCACTCATAGAATTCGATTTCAGCGAACTCATGTCATACACATATTCTGTTTTGCTGGACAAAATAAGTCCTGCTACAACACCTGCCACAAGAAGCACAGGCATTACAAATCTGGTTGTAACATCGAACTTACCCACCGGTGTAATCTTAGGCACAAAGTTTTTGTGATGAGTCTTGTCGATTGCTTTTGAAAAGGTAAGAAGCAAACCGGGCATAAGAAAGAATACAGAGAACAGTGAAAGTACTATCGCCTTGGCCAAAATAATACCCATATCGTAGCCGATTCTAAACTGCATAAACATCATTGCTACCATTCCCGAAACAGTAGTCAGTGAGCTTGATGAAATCTCGGGAATGGCTTTGGACAATGCTACTATAACTGCCTCACGCGCATCCTTATCCTCATGCTCCTCCTTAAATCTGTTTGCAAGAATAATTGCGTAGTCAACTGCCAATGCCAACTGAAGAACAACCGCAATTGAATCAGTTACAAAGCTGATTGTACCGAAGAGATAGTTAGTACCCTTATTGAGCAAAGCTGCTGCTCCAAAGGTCATAATATATACCGGAACCTCCGCATAGGTTGTTGAAGTAAAAAGCAATACCACAACTACTACAACCGCAACCAACAGCATAATGATAATCATATCGTTGGCCAAATCATCTGCATCACGCTGCTCCTGGCCAATTTCCGTAGAATAATAAACATCATATTCCGAAAGCGAATCAAGTATGTCATTAAGATATCCGAGAGTTGCATCAGAAGTCTTAACATCAGAAAATGTGACGTCAAACTCTGCCTCCATATCATGATAATGCTTATCGCTATCGTCAAAGGTCACCATACTTACGCCTTCACTGTTTTCCAGTTGGGCCGCAATAGTCTCCGCCTCCGAGTAGCTTACATTGCATACTAAAAGCCTCACGCTTCCGTATGTAGTAAATTGCTCATCCATTAAATCAATGCCCTGTCTGGTTTCTGTAGTGCCGGGTAGATATGTTGTAAGGTCATTATTAACATTAACCTTGTTCATCATTATGACACTATAAACAAGCAATCCAATAAAAATAAGATAAAATGCTTTTCGCTTGTCAACAATGAATCTTGATACCTTTATCATAAAGGGCTCATCATTCTTTCCACTCTTTCTAGCCATTTCTTCTTCCTCTTTGTTTCGCGTGTTTTATCTTTTTCTCAGCAATTTTCGCGTATTTAAGCGAAAATTGTTGAATTGCAAACGAAACCCTGATGGGCGACCATCAGGGCTTCAAAAAAAATAATTTTTAATTGTTATAAATCTAAACCTAAAGGATGTCAAACCTATAAAACAATTGTTTACAGTTTTTTTATTTTAAGGATACTTTTATTTTATGGCGCTTCTATTTTTACAGATTTTTTATTCTGTAATCTGATTACCGGTGTAAAGCGTATAGTATCTACCCTTAGCCGCAATCAGCTCATCATGAGTTCCGCGTTCAACAATTCGTCCCTGTTCAAGAACCATAATGCAGTCTGAGTTCTTAACTGTTGAAAGTCTGTGCGCAATAACAAATGTTGTACG
>JAKSRV010000012.1 GCA_024403435.1 Lachnospiraceae bacterium | reverse complement strand
GTGTGAGAACCGATACACAGGATGTGACGGGCAAGGCGATTGGCGGATTATTCGCTGACAAGTTTGAAGGATGCGATAGAATTGCAGATATGTCCGGTAGACCGATTGATGAGCAGCTGTGCGGTAATCAGGCTATTGGAGAGGCGGAGATTAAGCAGCTTCCCGATGAGGAGAAGGTTAGAGCAGCTATTGCAGGTTTTGTTGGTGAGATAGACCAGATACCGCCGATGTATTCCGCACTCAAGGTAAACGGACAAAAGCTTTGTGATCTGGCGCGTAAAGGTGTAGAGGTCGAGAGAGCGGCTCGCAGGATTACCGTATTTGAGATAGAAGTACTGGAAGTTAAGTTGCCTGTTGTGAAGATGAGAGTAATGTGCTCGAAGGGAACATATATCAGAACCTTGTGCGATGATATAGGAGAGGCTTTAGGTTGCGGCGGAACAATGCTTAGCCTGGTGCGTTCGAAAGTAGGACCTTTTGTGTTGGATAACGCAATGAGCCTGGCTGATATACAGAAGGCCAAGGACGAGGGACGATTGGCGGATGCGGTTATGTCGGTAGACAGTCTTTTTACGGACAACAGATCAGTTACCGTAACCGAAGAAGCAATGAAACTTTTGCTGAACGGTAATGTATTGTATGCAAGCTCGTTTGTTGAGAAAATTTCTTATCCGAAGAACAATGAGTTGTTCAGAGTCTACAAAAATGACGGTACCTTCGCAGGCATGTATTATTACAGTGAAATGAATAGGTTATTTAAGCCTGAAAAGATGTTTTTATAGAATGTGTGATTAATATAGCGATATATTAATGTGTTTTAGCAAGGAACAGACAGATGAAGATAGCTTTTTTTGATATAGACGGTACTCTGTGGGACAGTAAGTTTATGGTTCCCGAGAGTGCGAAGGAAGCCATCAGACAATTTAGAGCAAGCGGCAATATGGCTTTTATATGCAGCGGAAGAGCGAGAGGCAATATCATCGCCAAGCAGTTGCATGATATAGGTTTTGACGGAGTGTTGGCTGCCTGCGGAAATCATGTGGAATTGAACGGTGAAGTGTTGTATGAGAAGCTGTTGAACGATGAGCAGGTAAAAAAATGCATTGAGGTCGCAGAAAAGTCCGGCATTCCTATAGTGCTGGAAGGACCGAAGACTCATTGGATATCTGAAAAAGGCTTTGAAAATGACCCGTATATTGATTATCTGTATGAAATGCTGGGAGATCACGCCAAAGTGCTTCGAGGATATGAGCCTGAGATGAGGGTAAACAAGTTCTCGGCAGATGTATGGGACAATCTTGATTACGAGTCGATAAAGCATGAGTTGGAAGACTTTTTGGATTTTATAGAGCATGACGGTGTGGTTGTGGAGTTTATTCCGAAGGGAACCTCAAAAGCAACCGGTATTAAATGGCTCTGTGAATATCTGAAGGTAGATACAGAAGATACATATGCATTCGGTGACAGTATAAACGATAAGGATATGCTTGAATTCGTAGGTCACGGTGTATGCATGGGCAATGGTACGGAAGCTGCCAAGGCTGTGGCGGAGTATATCACTACCGACATACATGATGATGGTATTTACAATGCCATGAAACATTACAATCTCATATAGTATTTATGTATTCCGAGCGTAATAGGGGCTGCCGGACAGCCTCATTATGCTCGGATTTTTTATGGCCTCGTGTAAAATATTTGTAAAAAATATTTATAGATTTTTTTACATTATCTATAGTATTATAGTATTGCTAATAATAGGGTTTATAGAAAATAGAATGAATTTGCGGGAAGCAGATCCGCAGGAATGGACGAAAGATGACAGTAAAAGAGATTATATCAACAGTTATAGCGATGTGTGGAGGCCTCGGTCTTTTCCTTTTTGGTATGAAAGTCATGAGTAATGGCATAGAAAAGGCGGCCGGTGCAAAATTAAGACATATTCTTGAGATTTTCACCACTAACAGATTTAGCGGAATTATCGTTGGTTTGTTTTTTACTGCAGTAATTCAGTCATCATCGGCATGTACATCGATGGTAGTCAGCTTTGTTAACGCAGGTCTGATGAATCTGACTCAGGCTGCGGGAGTTATTCTCGGTGCGAATATCGGTACCACTGTTACATCACTTCTTGTTTCTTTTAATTTATCGGCGTATGCGCCTCTTATTTTGCTTATCGGCGTTATTATCACAATGTTCTCAAAAAAAGAGCAGGCCAAGCAGATTGGTGAGATTATAGTAGGATTCGGTGTACTTTTCATCGGACTCAGCGGAATGAAGGATGCAATGTCTGTTTTGAAGACAAACGACACTGTTATCAATGTAATCGGTTCGCTTAAAAATCCTGTCCTTGCTATCCTGGTAGGTACAGCAATCACTGCACTTGTTCAGAGCTCTTCGGTTACCGTAAGTATCATCCTGCTGCTTGCAAGCACAGGAATTATGGCAGCTCCCCTGCCGGACGGTTCGCTCAACTATGAAGGACTCGGCATTATTATCTACATTATTTTCGGTTGTAATATCGGTGCTACTGCGACCGCACTTATTTCATCACTTACAGGTAAAAAGGATGCGAAGAGAGCAGCACTTATTCATTTTTGGTTCAATGTAATCGGTACAATTATTTGTGCGATTATCATGGCTATCCCCGGACTGAGAAAGGCTATTATAGACGGACTGCATCACATCACTCCTATGATGCATGATGAGTTTGGTAATGAAATTGGAAAAGACCTCGGTAAGTTTGTTGCATACTCACACATTATTATCAAGGTTTTCCAGGTTGTTATTTTCCTGCCTTTCATTAAGCCTCTTGTTAAGTTCTCTTCTTGGTGCGTACGCGGAGAGGACAAAAAGGTCGGCTACAGAGAAGAAGGCCAGCTTAAGTACATCGGTGAGAAGGTTGTGTTCAACCCTGCTACCGCAGTTGTTGAGGTTATCAAGGAGCTTGATCGTATGGCTTCACTTGCAAGTGAAAACCTCAACAGAGCTATGAATGCATTGATTACACTCGATCAGGAAGATATCGACGATGTATACAAGGTTGAGAAAAATATTGATTTCCTCAACCATGCAATTACCGATTATCTGGTAAAGATCAACCAGACCACACTTCCTATCGAAGACTTGAAGAGCATCGGCGGTCTGTTCCATGTTGCCAACGATATTGAGAGAATCGGTGACCACGCTGAAAATATAGCGGATGCTGCGGCGTCTCGTAAGGCTTCAGGCGCGACTATCAGTAAGGAAGCTCAGAAAGAGCTCGGTGAGATGCTCGACCTTGTTAATAAGAGCATCCAGTACGCAATAGAGATGTTCTCTAACAGTGATGAGACTCATATGAAAGATATCATTGCTATTGAGGATAAAATTGATGCTATGGAGAAGCAGCTTCAGCAGAACCATGTAGACAGACTCACACGTGGCGAGTGTACACCTGCTGCAGGTATGATTTTCTCAGATATTGTATCAGGTCTTGAGAGAGTGGGAGACCACGCAACCAACATTGCATTTGCTATTGTAGAGAACAACAAAAAGGCTGAGGATGAGGATTAAGAAGCACAGCTCATTAGTTGATATATAAATATTACCCGGTATGATTGGTTAACAATTATACCGGGTATTTTTGTAATGACTTAGATGTTTTTTTATAAAAAATAGTTTTAATAAAATCTATTCTAATCTCTATTTCTTGCGCAGAAGCTCAGCAAGATATTGATCAAATTTTTCTCTTGTCTCGGGATCTGTCGCTTCACGGTCTGCAAGAATACGTTCACAGAGATTTATATGTGATGAAGTATTAATTAATTCATCATTCACAGAATCAGCTTGTTTTTGTAATTTGGAATCGGCTTGATTTTGTGAATTGAATTCAGCTCGGTTTTGTGGAGAACTTTCAGCCTGTTGTGAATCAGTCACCTGTGTGTAATGTTCAACGAAGCCTGCCGAAATAATACCTGTTGGTATGGCCACCACACCGACTCCGAGTATTGCGATTATTATTGCAAGGATTCGTCCCAATATGGTGATGGGATAGATATCACCGTAGCCTACGGTAAGTATGGTAGAAATGCTCCACCACATTCCGGAGAAGGCATTGTCGAATACATCGGGCTGAGCTGCATTTTCAACGCTGTACATACATAGTGAAGATGCGAACATCAAAATGATAACTATGAACAGTGATGAAAAAATCTGATTTCTTTTTTCCTTGAGAACTGCTGTGATTACATTAAATGAATCGTATGTTGCGTTAATACGGAAAAGATGGAAGATACGGACAACTCTGAGCATTCTGAAGGCTGAAAAACCTGAAAGGAAGAATGCGGGAACGATTGTCAGTAAATCAACTATACCGTCATACGACAGCAGAAATTTTAACACTGCTTTACCTTTGCTGACATTGGGATACAGGAATTCGGCAGTCCATATTCTGAGGAGATATTCGACACCGAACAGTGCAACCGTTACAATCTCGATAATGTGGAGTATCCTTTGAAGGGATTCCGGGAGATTGAATGTCTCAAGCACCAGTACCAATATGTTCAAAGTAATAATCGCTACCAGAAAAAAGTCAAATGCGCGGCTTGGAAAATCGCCGCGCTGACCTATCTGGATAATATCAAATATACGTTTCTTGAATTTTTTCATACATTATTCCTGGCGGAAAACAATCTCGCCCGTGGTGTCATCCATTGATTCAACGATTGCAAGAGAGTGGAGGTTCACACCCATATCTCTGATAATCTGTCCGCCGTCCTGGAAGCCCTTCTCTACAGCGATACCGATACCTTCTACAGTAGCACCTGCTGCTGTGACAAGCTCGATGAGACCTTTGAGTGCACATCCGTTGGCAAGGAAGTCATCAATAATAAGAACATGGTCGTCAGCGCTTAAATATTTCTTGGATACGATTACCTGATACTCGCGCTTGTGAGTGAAAGAGGTTATTGAGGTGCTGAATACGTCGCCGTCAATGTTGATACTCTGTGATTTTTTGGCGAATACTACAGGTACATCAAAATACTGAGCGGCGATACATGCGATACCTATGCCTGATGCCTCGATTGTAAGGATTTTATTGATGGGCTTGTCTGCAAAAAGACGTTTGAACTCTTTTCCCATTTCGTTGAAGAGCTTGATGTCCATCTGGTGATTGAGGAAATTATCAACCTTGAGTACGTTGCCTGCCTTGATAATTCCTTTTTCTCTAATCATATCCTCTAAAAGTTTCACGATTGTTTCCTCCTGGAAAATTGATTTATTTTGCTACAGGTGAGTATTCGATTCTTACCTTGGGAAGTGCGGGAATCTCAGTGTAGTAATTGGTCTGCCAGTCATCTCCCTGAGCAGGATTGTTCAATCCGTCTGCGGGAGGAGCGAAGAGCTTGAGTGTGAGCCTGGTCTTTTCGGTGAGAGGCTTCTCGAAGAAAGCACTCATCATATCTATGCATTTTACACCGGGTGCCTTGTAGAACCAGCGTCCGTTGATTTCTATCATAAGATTGAGATCCTCGAGACCGTTCTCATCAAAATAAACCTCGCAGAATACAGGTGATGATTCGAAGGTGAGAGGAATGGCAATTCCGTCTGCATCTTCGGCTCCGCCCCAACGAAGAGTAGCGGGAAGCTCGATAGCCTTGCCCTTTTTCATTGAAGGAGAGAAATAGTCATCATGGATAATTTCTTTATAAGTATTGAGAACAGGCTGAGCAATACCGACCTCGGAATTGTTAGGGTCTTCAATCTCAAGACCGAGACGACCTCTGTCGCGGAACTGATACATGGTAAAGCCGCTGAGCCACTTGTCTGAATCAGCCTTAAGTCTGTCACAGAAATCCTTGACCATGGCTGCCTGATCGTAAGGACCGGTTACATCACCGTCAGCATTGAGCTCGGAAAGAACCATGGGTCTGACATCACCGGTGAGCTCGACATAACGGTTACGGCTCTTCTTGGTGAGCGCATATATGTCCTCGACCTTGTATCTTGCAAATGATTTGCCACCCTTGAGTGCTACATCACAGGGCCAACCCCAGTGGAGTGAGAGATAACGGTCTACGGAATAAATATCGGTCTTTTTTATTGCAGGGAGGAAGGTGTCCTCCATCATCATTTTTTCTTCTTTTACATCCTTATAGCCGTCGAGGCAGAGGATGAGTTTTACATTGGGAGCTTTCTCATGGAAAATATCGCATACGTGAGCGAAGAATGCTGCAACCTCATCATAGCTTGCACGCTTGTTGAATGAGAACCAGCTTCCGGTAGCTTCATGATTTACACGCAGAAGAACACGTCCGTATACAGAGAGGTCTTTAGCGATTGCTTCTATATGCTCATCGCCTACATGAGGATCGATGGTGATGGTAAGAAGGACATCCTGGCCGTGACGTCTTACATCCTTCATCCAATTGAAAGGCTCTTCATCGGTAAGGCCTACGAGACCACCCTTATAAGGCTGGTAATCATCGTAGGGATAATCCCACTGACCGCCGATTTCCATATCCGAATATGCCTCGTGTGCTCTTGTGGGGAAGGTCTTGTCGAGAGGATAGTAGCAGGTCATAAGGCTGACACCTCTGTGAGGTCTTCCGAGCACATTGAGGATATAATCCTGGTTAACGTATTCGCCTCTTTCACTTCCGTCGCCCAGGTCTACTGCGCACTGTGCGGGTCCCATGTGAAGTGAGTATGATTTGAGTGATTTTAACATTTGAAAAAACTCCTTTGTTGTTAAGAAAAATATAGTAAAAAATAATTGTCCCTAATAATACAGTATAAGTCTTGAATATATATAATCGCAACAGAAAAAGTACATATTTATATCAATTCGTAATGAGCAAATTGCTTGATTTACGAGGGCTTTTAGTGTAGTCTAATAGATGTGAAATTTTACTGCTTTAAAGTAGTTGATTAAATGTAGGAGGACATTAGAATGTATTCACTTGATGAAGTTAAGAACGTCGATCCTGAAATCGCTGACGCGATAGTAGCAGAGACCGAGAGACAGAACAGCCACATCGAGCTTATTGCTTCAGAGAACTGGGTAAGCAAGGCAGTTATGGCAGCTATGGGCAGCCCCCTCACCAACAAGTATGCTGAAGGATATCCCGGAAAGCGTTACTATGGCGGATGCGGATGTGTTGACGTAGTAGAGCAGCTTGCAATCGATCGTGCCAAGGAGCTCTATGGTTGCACCTATGCAAATGTTCAGCCTCACTCAGGAGCACAGGCTAACCTCGCTGTTCAGTTTGCACTTCTTCAGCCCGGCGATACCGTAATGGGTATGAATCTTGATCACGGCGGACACCTTACTCACGGTTCACCGGCCAATATTTCAGGAAGCTATTTCAAGATCGTTCCTTACGGAGTAAATGACGATGGCTTCATCGATTATGATAAGGTAGAAGAGATTGCCAAGGAATGCAAGCCCAAGATGATTATCGCAGGTGCATCTGCATATGCAAGAACCATCGATTTCAAGCGTTTCAGAGAAATCGCTGATATGGTAGGTGCATACCTGATGGTTGATATGGCTCATATCGCAGGACTTATCGCTGCAGGCCTTCATCCCTCACCCATTCCTTATGCACATGTAGTAACCACCACCACTCACAAGACCCTTCGCGGACCTCGTGGCGGACTTATCCTTTCAAGTGCTGAATTCGCTGAGGAGCACAAGCTCAACAAGGCTGTATTCCCCGGAATCCAGGGTGGACCTCTTATGCATGTTATCGCTGCTAAGGCTGTATGCTTCAAGGAAGCACTTACTCCCGCATTCAAGGAGTATCAGCAGCAGATTGTTAAGAATGCTCAGGCTCTTTGCAAAGGACTCCAGAGCCGTGGTATCAAGATTGTTTCTGACGGTACAGACAATCACCTTATGCTTATGGATCTGACCACCTTCGGTCTGACCGGTAAGGAAGTAGAGAAGCTTCTTGATGAGGCACATATCACTGCCAACAAGAACACCATTCCCAACGATCCCAAGTCACCTTTTGTTACCAGCGGTATCCGTCTCGGTACTCCCGCAGCTACTTCAAGAGGACTCAAGGAAGATGATTTCGACCGGGTTGCAGAAGCTATTTCGCTTGTTGTTAAGGGCGGAGCAGAGAAGGTTGAAGAGGCTAAGGCAATTATTGTTGCAATTACTGAGAAGTATCCTCTTATCTAATGGCGATATGCCTCAATTTGAGGTGTAGATTCGCTACATAATAATGATTCAAATATATGAACCCCGGCGGTTTGGAGAAAAATGATTTTTTTCGCGAACTGTCGGGGTTTGATTATTGAAATAGACAAAAAAACTTCTCTAAATTGTAAAAAAAATGTAAATTCTACATTGTTATTTTTTTCGCATTTTGATATGCTTTAAATGTTTTTCGTCAAGACGTATCCGATTCCCACCATGGTGATGGGATGGAGATAAATTCATACTTTAAGAAGAGGAGAAAAGTTATGAAAAAAATTTCTAAGTTCGTAGCGCTTGCTCTTGCTTGTGTTCTGGCATTTGCACTTTGCGCATGTAGCTCAGAGGCCGGATCTGCCAACGGAAATAAGGGTGGACTCAAGGCCGGACTTATCTGTCTTCACGATGAGAACTCTACTTATGACCTGAACTTCATCAACGGTTTCAAGGAAGCTTGCGAGAAGGCAGGAATTGAGTATCTTATCAAGACAAGTGTTCCCGAGGGACAGGAAGCTTACGATGTAGCTTGTGAGCTTGCAGAGGCAGGATGTGGATTCATCTTTGCTGACAGCTTCGGTCACGAGGATTACATCATCAAGGCTGCAAAGGAGTATCCTGAAATCGAGTTCGCACACGCAACCGGTACTCAGGCACACACCGCAGGTCTTGACAACTTCCACAATGCATTTGCAAACATCTTCCAGGGAAGATATCTTGCAGGTATTGCTGCAGGTATGAAGATCAACGAGATGATCGACAACGGTGAGATTACCGCAGACCAGGCTAAGATGGGATATGTTGGTGCTTTCACTTATGCAGAGGTTATCTCAGGTTATACTTCATTCTATCTCGGAGCTAAGAGCGTATGCCCTTCAGTTACCATGGAAGTAACCTTTACAGGTTCATGGTACGATGAGACTGCAGAGAAGACCGGTGCACAGACTCTTATCGACAACGGTTGTGTACTTATTTCTCAGCATGCTGACTCAATGGGTGCTCCCACCGCATGTGAGACCGCAGGCGTTCCCAATGTTTCTTACAACGGAAGCACTGCTGCAGCTTGCCCCAACACCTTTATCGTTTCTTCAAGAATCAACTGGGCTCCTTACTTCACTTATTGCATCAATGCAATTCAGAACGGTGAGAAGATCGCTACTGACTGGAACGGAACTCTTGAGACCGGCTCTGTAGTTCTTACAGATCTTGGTTCGGCAGCTGTAGAAGGAACCGCTGATGCAATCGCAGCAGCACAGGCTAAGATTACTTCAGGTGAGCTTCATGTATTTGATATCAGCACATTTACCGTAAACGGTGAAAAGCTTACCTCATACATGGCAGACGTTGATACTGATCCCGCATACGAGGGAGATCATGAAGCAATCGTTGACGGTTACTTCAACGAGTCAGGTGACGGACTTCGTTCAGCACCTTTCTTCAATCTTCAGATTGACGGCATCTCACTTCTTGATGCTAAGTATTAATTAATGACTTTTTGCAGGTCCGGTGCTCAAAGGCGCCGAACCTGCTTTGTCATATGTGGAACATAATACACATTGGATTTGAACGGTTTTACAGATACTCCGCGAATTCGGGGTATCTGTAAAGTTGTTTAAGGAACCGGAACATTTATAACCCTAAGAAAGGATTAGATGATGGGAAACACAAAACCGGATAATAGCAGAATTCCTGCTGTACAGATGAAAAATATAACCAAACGATTTGGTTTGGTAACAGCCAATTCCGGTGTCAATTTGGAACTGTACAAAGGTGAAATATTGGCACTCCTCGGAGAAAACGGAAGCGGTAAGACCACACTTATGAATATGCTTTGCGGTCTCTATTTCCCTGACGAAGGAGAGATACTGATTAATGGCAAGCCCGCTACAATCGCTTCACCCAAGGATTCCTTCAGTTATGGAATAGGAATGGTGCATCAGCACTTCAAACTGATTGATGTGCTTTCTGCAGCAGAAAACATTGTTCTCGGACTTGATGAAAAGCTCGATATCAAAAAAGCCGGCGCCAAAATCAGAGAGATATGTGACAAATACGGTTTTGATGTTGATCCTAATCAGAAGATATATGATATGTCTGTTTCGCAGAAGCAGACTGTAGAAATTGTAAAGGTTTTGTACAGAGGCGCGGATATTCTTATCCTCGATGAGCCTACTGCGGTTTTGACCCCTCAGGAGACGGAGAAGCTTTTTGCAGTGCTTCGTAAAATGAAGGAAGATAACAAAGCAATCATAATCATCACTCACAAGATGCATGAGGTTGAGAGTCTTTCAGATAGAGTTGCGGTTCTTCGTAAGGGTAAATATATCGGAGATATGCGTACCGCCGACACCAATGCGGCCGAGATGACCGATATGATGGTAGGTCGTAAGGTAGTGCTTAATATTATGAGACCCGAGCCTGTCAATCCCAAGGACAGAATCCTGGTAAACGGCCTCACGGTCAAGAGCGAGGATGGAATTACCAAGCTTAAAAATGTATCCTTCACCATCAGAAGCGGCGAGATATTGGGAATCGCAGGAATATCCGGATGCGGTCAGAAGGAATTGCTTGAAGCAATCGCCGGACTTCAGGTGGTTGAATCAGGTTCGATTGAGTATGTGGACGACAAGGGTAAGAGAGAACAGCTCCTTGGAAAGGATCCCAAGCAGATTAGGGACATGGGAGTAGGTCTTTCATTTGTTCCCGAAGACAGACTGGGAATGGGTCTTGTAGGAAATATGGACCTGACCGACAATATGATGCTCAGATCTTATGAAAACGGTCGCGGACCCTTCACTGACAGAAAGGGACCTCAGAGACTTGCACAGTCGGTTGTAAATGAGCTCGAGGTTGTTACCCCCGGATTGTCAACTCCCGTAAGAAGTCTTTCGGGTGGTAATGTTCAGAAGATTCTGGTAGGACGTGAAATCGCATCGGCTCCCAAGGTATTGCTCACAGCTTATGCGGTAAGAGGTCTTGATATTAATGCTTCTTATACCATTTATGATTTGATTAATGAGCAGAAGAAAGCCGGCGTAGCGGTTGTATATGTAGGTGAGGATTTGGACGTATTGATGGAGCTTTCGGACAGAATCCTTGTCCTTTGCGGCGGAGAGGTCAGCGGTATACTGGATGGCCGTACGGCAGACAGACAAGAAGTCGGAGCATTGATGACTAAGGTGGGAGGAAACAGCGATGGCAAAAACTAAATCAGAACCGCTTTTCCATATCGCCAAGAGAGCGGATATGACCTTGAAAAAGGCAATTCTTATTCGTGTGGTTGCTATAGTGGCAGCCTTGATTCTCTGTGCAATCATTACAATGATTACAACCGGCCTTAATCCGTTAAGTGTATATGGTTCGATGGCAAACGGTGCTTTCGGAACAGTCAGAAAATCATGGATTACAGCACAGGATACATCAATCCTTTTGCTTATAGCACTGGCACTTACTCCCGCATTCAAGATGAAGTTTTGGAATATCGGTGGTGAAGGTCAGGTGCTGGTCGGAGCACTTGCAACATCTGCAGTAATGCTTAAGCTTGCTCCGTATCTTCCACATCCTGCACTGGTTGCAGTAATGCTGGTTGCGGCTATTCTTGCCGGCGGAATCTGGGGAGTGCTTCCTGCTATCTGCAAGGCAAAATGGAACACCAATGAGACACTTTTTACCCTGATGATGAACTATATAGCTACTCAGCTTACTGCATTTTATATCATCGTATGGGAGTATCCCAAGGGGGCAGGTAAGGTTGGTATCATCAATGCAGATACCGAACTCGGATGGCTTCCCAGGATTGGTAACTTTATCGGCGGTAAGTATGTACTCACAATATTTATTGCGGTTCTCACTACAGTTGCAATGTTTGCATATCTTTACTACAGCAAGCAGGGCTATGAGATATGTGTAGTCGGTGAGAGTGAGAATACAGCAAGATACGTCGGAATAAACGTAGGTAAGGTTATTATCAGAACCATGTTTATCTCAGGTGCAATATGTGGTCTTACAGGATTTATCCTTGTAGCAGGTGTACATCAGACAATCACTACGTCGTTGGTAGGAGGCCAGGGCTTTACCGCGGTAATGGTATCGTGGCTGGCGAAATTCAATCCGTTGATAATGATATTTGCGAGTCTGTTGATTGTCTTCCTTAAAAAGGGAGCGGGAGAGGTTGCATCCAGCTGCGGATTGAATGAATCATTCTCGGAGATTTTGACCGGAATAATTATTTTCTTCATTATCGGTTGCGAGTTCTTCATTAGATATAAGATCGTATTCAACAAGAAATCTGCGAAGGGAGGAAACGGCAATGTTTAATATAGTTTCTTTCATTCCAAAAGCAGTAGTTCAGGGTATTCCTCTTTTGTACGGTAGTACCGGTGAAATAGTTACACAGAAATCCGGTAACCTTAACCTCGGAATCCCCGGTGTTATGTATGTAGGCGCTATAAGCGGTGTAATCGGAGCATTCAATTTTGAACAGGCTGTAAAAAGCTATGAAGCCGCAAATGCTGCTGAGATTGCTGCCGCAGCCGCTTCAAACAGTCCCGATGCATTTTTGACCTACGGTGTTCCTTTCCTAAGCGTGCTGATTCCTATGCTCAGTTGCCTGCTTGGATCGTTACTGATGGGATTGCTCTATTGCTTCCTTACCGTAACACTTAAGGCCAATCAGAATGTAACAGGTCTTGCAATGACCACCTTCGGTGTAGGCTTCGGTAATTTCTTCGGAGCATCACTGATTAAGCTGTCGGGTGCGGATGTGCCTTCGATTGCTTTGACCAATACCAGTAAATACTTTTCGGTCAAACTTCCGTTTGCAGAGTCTGCAGGCTGGTTTGGCAAGATATTCTTATCATATGGTCCTCTTGCTTACTTGAGCATTATCATTGCTATTGTGGCAGCACTTGTAATCAAGAAGACGAGAGTAGGTCTTCATTTGAGAGCGGTAGGTGAAAGCCCTGCCACAGCCGATTCGGCAGGTATCAACGTAACCATGTATAAGTATGGTGCGACATGCATCGGATGTATGATTGCAGGCCTCGGCGGTCTGTATTATGTAATGGACTATGCTACCGGTGTATGGTCAAACGATGCATTCGGTGACAGAGGATGGCTGGCAATCGCTCTGGTAATCTTTACCATCTGGAAGCCGGATATGAGTATATTCGCATCAATTCTTTTTGGCGGATTGTACATCCTGTATCTGTTCCTTCCTATGAACATCGACCATATGGAATATCAGCAGCTTTACAAGATGATTCCTTATGTGGTTACCCTTATAGTGCTGGTTATTACCAGTATCAGAAACAAGCGTGAGAATCAGCCGCCGGCATCATTAGGCTTACCGTATTTTAGAGAAGAGAGATAATTCTTTTATCCTAAATGACCGCAAATAGGCGTTTCTCCTTAATGAAATTAGGAGAAAATAGTACATTGCGGAGCGACTTGATATTGTGATAAAATATTAGATTGAGTAGACTTTTCCCTCAAGAGAGCAATCTTTTGGGGGATATGGTTGTCTCATATATGTATTAAGGAGAGATGAAAAATGATCAATATTGCAGTACTCGGCTACGGCACTGTAGGAAGCGGTGTAGTAGAGGTTGTAGAGACCAACAAGAAGCAGTTGAACAAAAAGACTCAGCAGGAACTTAATGTAAAGTATATTTTGGACCTCAGAGAATTCCCCGGAGATCCTTATGAAAATAAAATTGTTCATGATGTAGATATCATTATGAACGATCCCGATGTACAGATTGTATGTGAGACCATGGGAGGCACAGGTGCTGCTTATAAGTTTACCAAGGCTGCTCTTGAGGCCGGTAAGAGCGTATGTACCTCTAACAAGGCTATGGTAGCTGCTCACGGTACAGAGATGCTTGAAATAGCAAAGAAGAACAACTGTAATTATATGTTCGAGGCAAGCGTTGGCGGCGGTATTCCCATTATTCGTCCTCTTCAGACTTCTCTTTGCCATGAATATGTTGAAGAGATTGCAGGTATCCTTAACGGTACCACCAATTTTATGCTCACCAAGATGGAGCGTGAGGGTGCCGATTATGCAGATGTACTCAAGGAAGCACAGAGACTCGGATATGCAGAGCAGGATCCTACCGCTGATGTAGAGGGTCATGATACCTGTAGAAAGATTTCTATTCTTTCTTCACTTATGCTCGGAAAGACCGTTAATTTTGAGAAGGTATATACTGAGGGTATCAGCAAGGTAACCGCAGATGACTTTGCATATGCTGCAGCTGCCGGATATACCATTAAGCTTCTCGGAACCGCCAAGGCTCTTGAGGCTGCTTATGATGATGAGGCACGTGCCGCAGGCAAGCCTGAAATCAGTGCAAAGGTAAGCTCATACATGGTACCCGTTACTCATCCCATCGCTCTTGTTAACGATGTAATGAACGGTGTATTTGTAACCGGTAATATGGTTGGAGAGACTATGTACTACGGAAGCGGAGCAGGTAAGCTTCCTACCGCAAGTGCAGTAGTTGCAGATATCGCAGAGTGCGCTAAGCACATCGGCGAGAATATCGAAGTATTCTGGAATGCTGAGGAAGCTAAGATTGCAGATTATCTTGAGACTGAGACTGCTTTCTATGTACGTACAACAGCTGATGCTTCAGATGCTGTATTCGAGCAGTTCCCCGATGCGATGAATATTATTGTAGACGGAAGAGATGATGCAGCGTTTGTTCTTCCCGTAATGAAGGAGCGCGAATTCGCAGCATTTGCAGAGAAGCTCGGAGATAAGCTTCTTGGAAGACTTCGTATCTACGCTTAATTTTGTAAGCTTTATATTTAATATATTTCATATATATTTTGAGGAGAAATGAAAATGTCTAAGGTAGTTAAGTTTGGTGGAAGCTCACTCGCAAGTGCTGAGCAGTTCGAAAAGGTTGGAAGTATTATCCGTGCAGAGGCTGAGAGAAGATTTGTAGTTCCTTCAGCTCCCGGAAAGAGATTTGGTAACGATACCAAGGTTACCGATATGCTTTATGGCTGCTATGCTCTTGCAGAAGCAGACAAGGATTTTGCAAAAGAGCTCAAGGCAATTAAGGCTAGATACGAAGAGATTATTAAGGGACTTAAGCTCAAGCTTTCTCTTGATGATGAGTTTGTTACCATCGAAAAGAATTTCAAGGAAAAGGCCGGTAAGGATTATGCAGCTTCAAGAGGTGAGTACTTAAACGGTATCATCATGGCTAATTATCTCGGCTTTGAATTTATTGATTCAGCTACCGTTATTTTCTTTAATGAAGACGGAACCTTCAACGCGGAGAAGACCCATCAGGTTCTCAGCAAGCGCCTTGAGGGACTTGAGAATGCAGTAGTTCCCGGATTCTACGGTGCATATGACAACGGTAAGGTAAAGACCTTCTCACGTGGTGGTTCGGATATCACCGGTTCAATCGTTGCTAAGGCTATTCATGCTGATGTATACGAGAACTGGACCGACGTATCAGGTTGTCTTGTAACCGATCCCAGAATCGTTAAGAATCCTCAGAAGATTGAGATTATCACCTATCGTGAGCTCCGTGAGCTTGCATACATGGGTGCAAGTGTACTTCACGAGGATGCTATTTTCCCTGTAAGACAGGAAGGTATTCCTATCAATATTCGTAACACCAACGATCCCGGAAACAGCGGTACATGGATTGTAGGCAGCACCGGTCAGAAGTCTAAGTATGTTATCACCGGTATTGCAGGTAAGAAGGGATTCTGCTCAATCAACATTGAGAAGGATATGATGAACTCAGAGGTAGGCTTCGGACGTAAGGTTCTCCAGGCATTCGAGGAGAGCAATATTTCTTTCGAGCATCTTCCTTCAGGTATCGATACCATGACTGTATTTGTTCATCAGGATGAGTTCATGGACAAGGAGCAGAAGGTTGTTTCTACCATTCAGAGACTTGCTAAGCCCGATACAATTGATATCGAGTCTGACCTTGCTCTTATCGCAGTTGTAGGACGTGGAATGAAGTCTACCAGAGGAACTGCAGCAAGAATTTTCTCTGCACTTGCACATGCACACATCAATATTAAGATGATTGACCAGGGTTCTTCAGAGATGAACATCATCATTGGTGTTGCCAATGACGATTTCGAAAATGCTATTAAGGCAATTTATGATATTTTTGTAGAGACCTGCCTGTAATTAAGGGGTTTTAAATGTCTAAAAGAAATCATAAAAAAAAGAATATTGCTGCGTCCAATGCTAAAGCAGAAATGGACGCAGTGAATACTCAGGTTCAGAACACCGAGACTCAGGATACTGAGACTCAAGACGCTGAGACTGCAGAAGTGCAGGAAGAAGCGGTTGAAGCAGAGTTTTCCGAATCCGCAGAAGAGGCAACAGAGGCAGTAAGTAAAGACACTGAAGCTGCAGAGACAGCCGGTAAAGAAACTGAAACTGTAAACGAGTCTGCTACAGAGGCAACCGACGAGGGAACCGTATCTGTAGGTGAAGTTGATTTCAGTGACGATAATCCGGAAGTGAGTGCGGATACTGAGACAAATTCTGACAAAACGGATAGTGAAGAAGCAGACAGTGACGCAGATGAGACTGATACTGATGTCAAAGATGATGCAAACGATGATGAGATAGATTCTGCAGAGTCTGATAAAAAAGATGAGAAGAAGGCTAATCTCAAGCAGGCTGCAGAGGCGGATGTCAGAAAAGAGGCTGCAAGAGTCGCTAAGGATAAGCATGAACGTAAAAAGTCCGATGCTTCTGCAAGTGTTCAGGATGAGAAGCGTGAGGCCAGACGTAAGAGACGTATCAGAAATCAGGTCCTTTCATATATAGTTATTATATTATTGGTGGCTATTCTTGTAGGAATAGGTGTTTTTGCATATCTTAAGTTTATTAAGCCGATTAGCAATACCGAAACTACCGAGAATGTGATAGAAGTATCAGAAGCTACAGAACAGACCGAGGATATTATCAACGATATGCTTGGCATGGAAGATGATATTTCAGAGCCTGTCGTAGAGCCTGTTGATGATGTGGTTGAGCCCGAGCCGGAACCTGATTTGTTGGGTGAATATGTTGCCGGAATTATTGCGGACATGAGTCTTGAAGACAAGGTTGCCGGAATTTTTATGGTTACTCCCGAGTCAATCACCGGAGCAACTGTTGCAACTATCGCCGGCGATGCTACGCAGAGAGCTCTTGATAAATACGCTGTCGGAGGAATTGTTTATTCCGACAAAAATATTAGTAATAAAGATCAGTTTACAACATTGATTGAAAAGACTTCTGCAATGGTAAAATATCCTACTTTCTTTGCATTTAGCGAAGAAGGCGGTGATATGGGAGCACTTGCTAAGGCGGGATATTATGAGGCTGAGCAGTCGGCTTCTGATATAGCTGCTACCGATGATGTGACAAATGCATACAGTGCCGGTGTTTCTATCGGATTTGCAATGAATGAGATTGGACTTAATGTTAATCTTGCACCTGTAGCTGATTTGGCAATTGTTACCGACAATATTCTCGGAGGCAGAATCTATTCGGATAATTCGGGACAGGTACTTACTTATGCAAATGAGATGATGAGAGGTCTTGAGGATGGTAATGTTACCGCTTGTGTAAAGTATTTCCCCGGAGTAGGTATGATTACCGAGAATCCGGAAGCCGGTAGAGTAGTATCCGAAAGAACAGATGAAGAGTTTTCATCTGCAGAATTCTTGATTTATCAGAACTTAATCGAAAATGGTGCAAATATGATTATGATAAGCAATGTCGTATATTCGGCATACTGTGATGTACCTGCAAGCTTATCAGAAGACGTTGTTACAGGAATCCTCAGAAACAGACTCGGATACAACGGAATAGTTATTTCCGGTAATCTGAGTGATATGGCTGTTTCTCAGTATTATGGTTCGGATGAGGCTGCTATAGCAGCACTCAAGGCCGGTTGTGATATTCTGTTTTGCCCCGAGGATTTCGAGACTGCATATGAAGGTATTATTCAGGCAGTTAACGATGGAGTTATCGACGAAAAAAGAATTGATAATGCACTTGAAAGAATACTTAGAGTAAAGTATGCAGAAGCTTACGAACAATAATTCAATAAATAATGGCAAAAGGGAATTGGAATTGTATATTCATATTCCCTTTTGCGTAAAAAAATGTGCTTACTGTGACTTTTTATCTGCCGCGGCGGATGAAAAGTCACGTTTTGTTTATATGAATGCCCTCAAAAAAGAGATTGCTAAAAAAGGGAAGAGTATAAAACAAACAACAGTCACATCTGTATTTGTAGGAGGCGGAACACCGACAGTATTGAGCGGAGAGATGCTGGTTGATTTATTAGAATGTGTAAAGGCTTCTTTCGATGTTGATGATAATGCAGAGATAACCTTTGAATGTAATCCCGGAACTGCGGATTATGATAAACTCAAGCGTTGTAGGGAGGCAGGATACAATCGAATCAGCATAGGACTGCAAAGTGCGCAGGATGATGAGTTGAAGCGGCTTGGAAGGATTCATGACTATGCTGCATTTGAGGCTACGTATCGCTATGCGGTGGAATGTGGTTTCGATAATATAAATGTAGATCTGATGTCAGCTATTCCCGGGCAAACCATGGAAAGTATTGACGATAGTCTGGATAGGTTATTGGCGCTCAATCCAAAACCAACACATATATCTTCATACAGTCTGATTTTGGAAGAAGGTACCTTGTTTTGGAGTATGGATGAAGCAGGTGAGCTTGAATTGCCGGATGAGGATACAGAGCGAGCCATGCATTGGAGAATCATTGACAGATTGGAACAGGAAGGCTACAGAGAGTATGAATTATCCAATCTGGCTATACCGGGATATGAGTGCAAACACAATATCGGATATTGGATTCGAAAGGATTATATTGGCTTAGGTTTAGGTGCTGCATCGCTCTATAACGGTAAGAGACAGAGCAATACCCGCAGTATGGACGAATACCTTGCATATTACAATAATGATGAAGGTGAAGAGGAGCCTCTTTCAGAGGACATTATGCTTACGAAAGCGGATGAGACAGAAGAGTTTATGTTCCTTGGTCTGAGACTCACCGAGGGTATATCGACAAGATTATTCAAGGATATATTTGGTGCCGATATTAATGATATTTACGGTGAGGTTATAAGGAAAAATATAGAGCTGGGTCTTCTGGAAACAGCTGATGATTATTTGAGATTAACGCGTAAAGGACAAGATTTGGCCAATTATGTATTCTCTCAGTTTATTTTGGAATGAATGGCTGTAAATTGGTATAGAAAGGTTGATTTTAATTAACGTTTTATTATATAATTTATCTGTAATTCTGCACTTAAAATATTCTTGGAGTTTATTTTAATGAAATTTGTTAAGCAGGAAGATCTGAAAATTGGTATGAGACTTGCCAGACCCATATATGCCAGAAACGGTGTATTGTTGTTTGACAGAGACTCTCAACTTACCAGCAATGCTATAAACAGTGTTAAGAATTTTGGATTGTTTGGTATTTACATTCTTGAACCTGCGGAGCCCCTGCCGCCTATGACGGAAGAGGATCGTGAATTCGAAAGATTTCAGACTGTAATGGTTGCTATGATTCGTGAAGAAATGGACAAAATCATTTCAACCAAGCATACCAAGAATTCGAGTAATATCAGCTTTCAGATATTCAAGAATTATGCTCATATGGAGAGCAAGATTAATTTCTACCAGAACCTTCGAAGCAGAAATGATTTTGTAGCAAGACATTCATTAAATGTTGCAATCTTATGTGCATTGATTTCTCACGCACTTAATATTTCCTTGGATGAGTGCGAGAGAATAATACAGGCTGCATTGGTTCACGATATCGGAAGAGTCGGATCTAAGAATGAAGCTGTGTACGGCGGTGAAGTCGGTCACAATGAAAGAATGAGAATGTTTCAGGAGACCATAAGCGCGTATGATATTCTTGAGGAGGCATTTGCTTCTGAGGGACCGGCTATCAGACGTATATGCAATCAGGCAGCACATACTCAGATGGATATTGAAAACGGTGTTGATGTATCCGACAGGAAAATGGTTATCGGTGCCAAGGTATTATTGGTGGCCAATAAGTATGATGAATTAACTGCTATGAGCCTCAGCGGAGAGAGCGTTTCAGAGGTTAAGGCGATTAAGGAATTTTTGGATCATCCCGAATGGTATGACAAAGAGGTTGTTGCGGCACTTATCAGTTCCGTGAATATATTATTCCCCGGTGTAAGCGTAGAGCTTAATACAGGAGAGAAAGCTTTAGTTTTGACGGAGAATGTTTTCAATATTCTCAGACCTACTGTTTTATGTTTTAAGGATAATTCGATTTTGGATTTATCGTTACGCAGCAACAGCGATATATATGTATGTGATGTTATGAAGACATTGGACAACAGATATATCATGAACACAGATGTATTAAATAATCTGGGAGGAGATTAGAGAGAGATGTTAGATATTGAGGAAGTATTAGCGAAAGCAAAGAATTCAGGCGCCAGTGACGTTCATATCACTGTAGGCGTTCCGCCCAAGATGCGTGTAAACGGTAACCTTGTTACCATGGACGAGTATCCTATTATGATGCCCGCAGACACCTTGGACGTTGTTCTTAGTATTACAAATGATAACCAGAGAGCATACTTTGAGGAGCGCGGTGAGTATGATATGTCCTTCTCAATCGCAAGTGTTGGACGTTTCCGTCTTAACATCTTCAAGCAGAGAGGTTCTGCAGCTCTTTCATTCCGTCTTGTAGGTACAATCGTTCCTCCCGCTGATAAGCTGGGTGTTCCTACTTCAGTAGTTGATTTGTATCAGAGAAAGAGAGGCCTCATCCTTGTAACCGGTCCTACAGGTTCAGGTAAGTCAACCACTCTTGCATCAATCATTGATAAGATTAACAACAATCGTGATGCACATATCATTACACTTGAGGACCCTATCGAGTATCTTCACCAGCATAAGCTTTCAATGGTTAACCAAAGAGAAATCGGTATGGACTCTAACAACTATGCTAACGCACTTCGTGCAGCACTTCGTGAAGACCCCGATGTTATTCTCGTAGGAGAGATGAGAGACTTTGAGACCATTTCAGTTGCTATTACTGCAGCTGAGACCGGACACCTCGTACTTTCAACTCTGCACACCATCGGTGCTGCAAGTACCGTAGACCGTGTAATCGACGTATTCCCTCCTCATCAGCAGCAGCAGATCAGAGTACAGCTTGCTAACGTTCTTGAGGCAGTTATCTCTCAGCAGCTTATTCCTACCGCAGACGGTACAGGCCGTGTGGCTGCATTCGAGGTAATGCATGCTAACCACGCTGTTAGAAACCTTATTCGTGAAGGTAAGTCACATCAGCTTGAGTCAGTAATGCAGACCAACCGTAAGATGGGTATGATTACCATGGATGAAGCAATTCTCCAGCTCTACTACGATGGACGTATTGACAAAGAGCAGGCAATCAACTTCTCTCAGGATCCCGATGCAATGGAGATGAAGCTTTAATTAATGGCTTTTATCTGATTGTTTAGGATGAATGGCAAAGCTATAGGTTAATAATCAAAGATATCAATAAAGGCGCTCATGCGATGCATGGGCGCCTTTTTGTGACACATATTAGACTTGACTTATAGGATAAAATGAGTTGGTCAAATTTGTTCAGCCATATTTGTGTGACAAATGATTATATTACATTTGATCGATAATCTTTTTCTTGATTCTGAAGAAATAGAATACTGTAACTGCACCTGACATGATTTCCGCAATAGGGAATGCCCACCATACATAGTCGATATTACCGAGCAGTGAGAGCAGATAAGCAGCCGGTAAGAGAACGACCAGCTGACGCATGATGGAAGTAACCATACTGTATACGCTCTTGCCCAATGCCTGGAAAAGTGTTCCGGTTACGATACAGAAAGCAGCTATGGGGAAGTGAATACCTATGATTCTCAATGCGGTTACACCCATCTTGATCATTGTATCGGAGGCATCAAACGGAATGAAAAGGAATTGAGGTAAAAGCTCGAATGCAAGCACACCGACAATCATGATTGCGGTTGCATAGAACCATGCATATTTCCATGCCAGCATGAGACGGTCCTTTTTCTTAGCACCGAAGTTGTATGCAATGATAGGAACCAATCCGGTATTGAGTCCGAAGATAGGCATGAATATGAAGCTCTGAAGTTTGAAATATACACCGAACACGGCAGCTGCTGTAGATGTAAAGCCCATTAATATCTGGTTCATTACATATACCATTATTGAACCGATGGACTGCATAATTATCGAAGGAAGACCAATCACATAGATGTTGCCGATAATCTTGGCATCCGGGACAAATCCTTTGAAGCTGATTTTGATTTCGGAATTCTTAGTAATATTAAGAATAATTGCAAATACTGCGGCACATATCTGGCCTATTACTGTGGCAATTGCGGCACCTTTTACACCGAATGCAGGAAGGCCGAAATAACCAAAGATGAGAATAGGATCGAGAATGATATTGATAATTGCGCCGGTACCCTGAGTAGCCATGGTGAGAAGCGTTCTTCCGGTTGAAGTAAGAAGTCTTTCGAACATTGTCTGCAGGAAGATACCGATAGAGGCGCATAATACAATAGTAAGGTAATCGGTACCATAACTTACAATCTGTGCGCTTTCGGTCTGTGACATGTAAAACGGCTTAACAACGGTAAATCCGAGGATACAGAATACGATAAAGCTTATTATTGATAAGAAAATACCGTTTACAGCTACTTTATTTACTGTCTTGGTATCTTTGGCACCGAGAGCTTTTGATAATATTGCGTTTACACCGACTGATGTTCCTACCGCTACGGCTATCATAAGTGTTTGAAGCGGGAATGCAAGTGATACTGCAGTGAGTGCATCTTCGTGTATTTTAGATACAAATATACTGTCTACGATATTGTATAACGCCTGAACAAGCATTGATGCCATCATCGGTAAAGACATAGTGATGAGTAGCTTGTTGACGTTCATTTTGCCCATTTTGTTTTCTGAATATGACATGTAATTACCTACTTTCTATATGCATTGGTTACCCCAAGGCAACCAAAAAGTAATTATACGACAATAAAAAACAAATTGTAAGTAATTTTTTATAATGATAAGTAGTATTATATTATGCATTCCAATAATTCATATCGGGTCTGTAACCGATAGCTTCGAGCAGATGTTCTTCGGTTATGCGTTCACTTCCTGCCAAATCTGCAATGGTTCGGGAAACTCTTAATATTCTATGATATGAACGAATGCTTAGGTTGAGTTTTTTATATATGTTTTCCATCAGAGTGATTTCGTTTTGACCAAGGTGGCAGTAGGTATCAAAATCGTTAGCGCGAAGGTCGGAATTGAATCTGTAATTTGTTCCCTTATAACGTTCCTTTTGGATGTCACGTGCCCGAATTACCTGTTCTCTCATTGATAGACTGTCGGTGCCGGGTTTCGCAGGTGAATTATCTTTTTTGAAGGGATTAATATCGGAGTAATCTATCGAATGCAGTTCTACGCACATGTCTATTCTGTCTAAAATAGGGCCGGATACCTTGCTGAGATATCGCTGTATCATAGAATCGGAACATTTACACTTATTTCTGTCCGGATAGTATCCGCATGGGCATGGATTCATTGCACAGAGCAGGAGAAAATCCGAAGGGTAAGAGAGTGAATACTTTGAACGGGAAATGTGTACTTCCTTATCTTCAATAGGCTGTCTGAGGCTGTCGATTATATGGCGGTCAAATTCTGTAAGTTCATCTAAAAACAATACTGAACGGTGTGCAAGTGAAATAGCACCGGGTTTTGGAAAGCTTCCTCCACCAACCATAGCGGGAAGAGTAATTGAATGATGAGGACTCTGTATGTTACGTTGCATTATCAATGCCTGGTTTTTATCCAATTTACCGGCGATGCTGTATATGGCAGTGACTTCGAGACTTTCATCGAGAGTGAGAGGTGGAAGGATACCGGGGAGTCTCTTGGCAATCATTGATTTACCTGTACCGGGAGGGCCTGTCATCAGCAGACTGTGAAATCCGGCGGCAGATATTGTTGCGGCACGTTTGGCAGCTTCCTGTCCCTGAATCTCGGAAAAATCATATGGAATATTCTGATCCTGATGCAAAAATAACGATTCGACATCAACCTCTACAGGTGGTAGTGTGTTATCATCTTTGCACCGCAGATATTCAACTACCTGTAGAATGTTCTGAGCGCCGCGTACGGTTATGTTGGGAACCACAGAGCCTTCCTCAGCATTATCAATCGGAACTATACATTCTTTTATTCCTCCGGCAGCTGCTTCTTTTACGATTGGCAGAACTCCTTTTACCGGTTTGATTTCACCGTTCAGCCCCAACTCGCCTAAAAACAGAATATCTTCCGAAGCAGATGGCGGTAAGGCACCTGAGCAAGTCAGAAGCCCAATCGATAGGGGTAAATCATAAGATGTACCGTCCTTGTGCAAATCTGCAGGAGACAGATTAACGGTTATTTTAGCGACCGGAATCTGTAACCCGGCATTCCTGAGCGCTGCCCAGACTCGGTCTTTGGATTCGCGTACCTCGCTGCTCGGGCAGCCTACCAATATAAAAGATGGGAGACCTGCGGAGATATCTGTTTCGACACTAACGGTAACGGCAGATACGCCAAGCACGGCACCTGATATTATTTTACTGTACATATTATTACCTTTCAGATATTACAAAATTTTAGTGAAGCAGCCCTGGCTTACCTGCTTAGCATGGTTATCCAGCATCAACTGCATAAGAATCATAGATACTTGAGAATAAGAATATGGAACGGGAGAATTTATTTTTTCACAGATTTCATCGATATTCAGAGGTGTAAGACTTAGGACTGAATAAACAGCTGCTTGGTCTTCACTGAGTCCCTGAGGTATAGCTTCGGTACCGTTAAATGTTCGATGCAGCCTTTCTTTACTTAAAAATGGATTATCTTCCAAGGATTCCAACAGCTCTGTTACGAATATTTCAGGAGACAGATAAATGCCGGCTCCCTGACCAATCAGGCCGTTGCACCCGTCGCTGAGTCTGTCTGTGATTCTGCCGGGGACAGTGTACACCTCACGCCCTTGCTCGAGAGCCATGTCAACAGTAATCATGGTGCCGCTTTTTTGCCTTGCTTCGATTACTACAATGGCGTCTGCCAATCCGCTTACAATCCTGTTCCTTGGAGGAAAGTTGGACGCTATTGCAGGCTCACCCATAGCGTAGGTGGAAATGATACCACCATTAATGAGCAAAGAATCGTATAGCGGTCTGTTGGACGGAGGGTAACAAACGTCGACTCCGCTACCGAGTACACCGAAAGAAGTGCCACCGGCTTGGATGGCGGCTCTCTGGCTGATGCCGTCTATACCGCAAGCCATTCCGCTTATTACCTGTATTCCCATACTCCCTAGGTATGAGCCGAGTTCTGTGGCAACATGAGCACCGTATTCCGAACAGCTTCTTGCACCGATTACAGCAACCGATGGAATGGAATCGGAAGGAAGTTTGCCGCGATAAAAGATTCCGAGAGGAGCATCGGGAATTGATTTCAGATGATTGGGATAGGTTGAATCATAGTATGATACGAATGAAGCGCCGCATCGTTGGAGAGCATCTTGTATTGAATTGACAGAAGACTCTTTCTTTGCTTTCAGAAAAGCATTAAGCGCCGCTGGTGGAAGCATATTTTGAAGTATGTCCTCGGGCAGATTTAAGATGTCGGACGGCTTAGGGACGCTGTTTATAAAGCGCATTCCAAGCCTGCCGTTAAAATTTTTGACAGAGCATAGCCAGGCGAGAACCGCAGAGTCCTCGGGCGTAATGGTAGTATTATTCATATTTACCTCATAAAATTAGGTTGAGCAGTAATAGTTGCTGCTATTGTTTTGTTGATGTTGTTATTAATGGAAAAAATGTCTGAACAGACATGACTCAATCGAAATCAGTTATGTTTCAATTGAGAAAAACATTACTTGTTTGATGCAGAAATAATAATATTTTCAGGCCGAAAGTGTCAATTAGTCATTTTGCAAGAAAAATTGGGGAGGTGGTTTGTACACTATTTTATTTCTACTAATATAATATCGCGTAGAATCTTGTGAAAAAACGGTTTTTGATATATACTAAACGTTGTGGCGGCTTTAATATGTGACCGATATATTGAATTCGGGGCGTGCCGACCATATATAATAATGATTAAGGTGGTAAAGAAATGGCACTTTTAGATGAATGGAAAAAAATAGCTTATAACGAGACTCTCGATCAGAATCAGCTCCAGGCTATATGGACAAAATATTTCCAGGAGGAGAAGGACATCTATGCTCAGCTCCTTGAGAACCCTGATGAGGTTGTAAGCGGAACAGTTAAGGAACTTGCTGACAAGTACAATGTTAGCATTATGACCATGACCGGATTCCTTGATGGAATTAACGACAGCCTTTATGAGAAGAATCCCATCGAGACCATGGAAGAGGATACTCAGGTTCAGCTCGGCTTCGATAAGGAGCTCCTCTACAAGAACATGGTAGCTGCAGATGCAGAGTGGCTTTTCGGTCTTGATCAGTGGGTAAAGATTTTCCCTGTTGAGAAGCTTAAGGCTCTCTACAAGGAGCAGAAGTCATCTACCACTATTAAGAAAGAGGCTAAGGTATATCCTAACGATCCTTGCCCTTGCGGAAGTGGTAAGAAGTACAAGAAGTGCTGCGGTAAGAAGTAAATCTGCAGATTTGAGTTGAAAATATGGGGGCTAATCCTGAAAAGGAAGAGCCCTCTGAATTTTTATAATGAAAGGGGCATGATTTATGAAGGGAGAAGGTAGCATAAAGAAAAAAAGGATTAACAATTTTTTGAATGAATTGCTTCGTCCTATTTTTTATTTGATTGTTGGCGTTATCTGCATTATTTTCGATCAGAAATTCCTTGATATTTCAGGATATGTGCTCGGAGCTGCATTGATTCTTGCAGGTATCATTTTTGTTATTATTTATCTCACTCGTGAAGCGATAGACAATCTTAACAGAAACGAAATGCTGTTGGGAATGGGTTCTATAGCATTGGGAATCATTCTTTTGCTCAGAGTGGATTTGTTTACCGGTGAATTGTTCCCTGTAATTCTTGCGGGAATGGTTATCCTGAGCGGTGCGGCTAAGCTGCAGCTGATGGTAAATATGATTAAGCTTAAGCTCGCAGGATGGCTTCCTACTTTGTTTGTTGCGTTATTGAACATAGCATTCGGTGTTGTACTCGTTATTGCACCCGAATTTATGTCGAGTGTACTTATCATTGTAATCGGTGCCGGACTTGTATTCAGCGCTGTTTCAGATGTTGTGTTTATCATTTACTATGATAAGCAGCTTAAGGATAAGATTAGACCCGAGGCAGCATATCGTGAACTTCCTCAGGAGAAATAACCGTAAAAGGAAGCATATAAGAAGGGCAATATTATGAAAAAACTTGAAGAATATATCAGAAGCATTCCCGATTTTCCTGAACCCGGAATAATTTTCCGTGATGTAACCAGCGTGCTCGAGGATGCGGACGGTTTTAAGCTTGCTGTTGATACAATGCAGAAGCTGGTAGAAGATTTGGATATCGATGCAGTCGTAGGAGCTGAATCCAGAGGCTTTATATTTGGTGCGCCTATGGCTTATAATATGGGCAAGCCTTTTCACCTTATCCGTAAAAAGGGCAAGCTTCCCTGTGAAACAATCGAGCAGTCATACGATCTTGAGTATGGCAGCGCAACCATAGAGATGCATAAGAACAGCATAAAGCCCGGACAGAAGGTTCTTATCGTTGATGACCTGATTGCTACCGGCGGCACCACAGAGGCTATGATTAAGCTCGTAGAACAGCTTGGCGGTGAAGTGGCAGGTGTTGTTGTAATGATCGAACTTGCGGGCCTTAAGGGACGTGAGAAGATTGCAGGCTATCGTCTCGATGCAGCAATCACTTATGAAGGAAAATAATTCTCCGAAGATTTCAAGAAACTGACGAAAGGGTGTGATCAATATGGCAGATGAAGTAGTAAGCAGCGCTGCAATTGATACAAGCAGAATAAGTCAAAACAAAGATTTTGTGACTCCTGATGTTCTCTACAATCAGCTTATTGAGAGCGTTCAGAAATACCATCCCAGTGATGATATTTCAATGATTGAGAAGGCATATAATGTCGCCTTTGAAGCTCACAAGGCACAGGTTAGAAAATCGGGTGAACCTTACATCATACATCCGCTTAATGTAGCTATCATCCTGGCAGAACTTGAAATGGATAAGGAGACTATTGCGGCAGGTCTTCTTCATGATGTTGTAGAAGATACCATTATGACCGATGCTGATTTGAAGCGTGAATTTGGTGAGGATGTAGCACTTCTTGTAGACGGTGTTACCAAGCTCGAGAAAATACCGCTTTCAACTTCCATCGATCAGTCGGAAGCAAAACTTGAGATGCAGGCGGAGAACCTGCGTAAGATGTTCCTGGCAATGGCAAAGGATATCCGCGTTATTATGATTAAGCTCGCGGACCGTCTCCATAATATGCGTACTTTGCAGTATCAGAAGCCGGAGAGCCAGCTTCGCATTGCGAGAGAGACTCAGGAGATTTATTGTCCCATTGCTCAGAGACTCGGTATCAGTAAATTAAAAGTAGAGCTTGATGATATTTCACTCAGCTACCTCGATCCTGAAGCTTACAAAGAGCTTTCAGAAAAGATTGAGATGGGTAAGGAAGCTCGAGATGAGTATATTAAGAGTATTGTAAAAGAAGTAAGCGAGCATATCGATAATGCCGGCATCAGAGCAAAGGTTGACGGAAGAGTAAAGCACTTTTTCTCAATCTATAAAAAGATGAAGAATCAGAATAAGACTCTGGACCAGATTTATGATATTTTTGCAGTACGTATTGTGGTAGATTCCGTAAAGGATTGCTATGCGGCATTAGGCGTAATCCATGAGATGTATAAGCCCATCCCGGGACGTTTCAAGGATTATATAGCGATGCCCAAACCCAATATGTATCAGTCGCTTCATACCACACTGATTGGTAGTACCGGTCAGCCTTTTGAGATTCAGATACGTACATTTGAGATGCACAAGGCTGCTGAATACGGTATTGCTGCCCATTGGAAGTACAAGGAATCTTCAGCCGGTATGAGCGGTGTCCACGGAGAGGAAGAGAAGCTTTCATGGCTTCGTCAGATTCTTGAGTGGCAGAGAGATATGTCAGATAACCGAGAGTTCCTGAATCTGTTGAAGAACGATTTGGACCTTTTCTCGGATAATGTATATTGCTTTACTCCCAGCGGTGAGGTTAAAAACCTTCCTGCAGGCTCTTGCCCTATTGATTTTGCATACAGCATACATACAGCTGTAGGTAACAGAATGGTAGGAGCGAGAGTAAACGGTAAGCTTGTTCCTATTGATTATAAGATCAAAAACGGTGACAGAATTGAGGTTATTACATCTCAGAACACCAAAGGACCGAGCCGTGATTGGCTGAGTCTGGTTAAGAGTACTCAGGCCAAGAATAAGATTAATCAGTGGTTCAAGAACGAATCAAAGGATGATAATGTATCCAAGGGTAAGGATATTCTGGTGAATTATTGCAAGACCAGAAATATTGATATCTATGGTATTATCACACCTGAATATAAAGCTGAACTAGTTAGAAAATACGGACTTCATGATTGGGACGGTGTGCTTGCGGCAATCGGCCACGGTGCACTTAAAGAAGGCCAGGTAGCCAATAAAATCAAGGAGCTGTATGAGGCGGATCATCCTCAGGTAATGACGAATGAGGAGGTTCTTGAGGCAATTGCCGAGAATGCGGCAGCTGCTGCCAACAAACCAAGTATTAAGAAAAAGAGCGGTATTGTCGTTAAGGGCATCACCGATCTGTCTGTTAGATTCTCTAAGTGTTGCGGTCCTGTACCCGGAGATGAAATTGTCGGATTCGTTACAAGAGGTCGAGGAATTTCAATTCACAGAACCGATTGCGTCAATGTACTCAGTCTTCCCGAACTGGAAAGAGTGAGACTGATTGATGCCGAGTGGCAGCTTCCCGAGAATCACAAAGCAGAAAAGTATCTTGCTGAGATTAAGATTTATGCAAATGACAGAAATGGTCTTCTCGCAGATGTATCAAGAGCATTGACCGAGAAGAATATCAATATTATGTCGATGAATACCAAGACAAATCGTCAGGGACTTGCTACAATGCAGACCTCCTTTGAGATTACCAGTAAGGAGGAGTTGGAACGAGTAATTGACAAGGTTCGCGGCATTGAAGGAGTAATTGATATCCAGAGAACAACCGGTTAAAGAGGTATAACATGTCAGATATTAAAATTGGACGTATGGTTGTAGGTATATATGCAACCAATTGCTATTTTCTTTACAGAGCCGATTCAAAGGAAGTTGTAGTGGTGGATGTACCGGATGACGGTAGACTTATTGTCAATAAATTGGCGCAGTATGGTTTTAAGGTGTCTGCTATTTTGCTCACTCATGGTCATTTTGATCATATTTGGGGAGTAAGCGAGATGAGAAGCGCAACCAGTGCCAAGGTATATGCTTACGTAAAAGAAGAGACCATAATGGAAAGCCCGCGTCTAAACGTATCAGAGAGGATGCATAGACCGGTTAGACTCAAGGTTAACAAGTATCTTGAGGATGAGACCGAGATTGAACTTGCGGGAATAAAATTCAAACTGCTGGCTACTCCGGGGCATACAAGAGGAAGCTGCTGTTACTATGTAGAGGAAGCCGGACTGGTTGTATCAGGTGATACTTTGTTCCTGGAATCGGTCGGAAGAAATGATTTCCCTACCGGCAGTGCTACAGACATGAAGCGTTCGATTAAGAGCAAGCTGTTCACTCTTCCCGATGAGACCAAAGTATATCCGGGACACGGAGATGAGACCACTATCGGTCATGAGAAAGAGTACAATCCTTTCTTGGTATAAACGATAGATGAGTGAACAAGATTTATTATTAAGAAATATCAATTGATAAGAAATATTATAATGAAGCATAGTAGAAAATAATAAGTCAGATTATTGCGGGACAAGATTACAGAGATTTTGTCCCGTTAAATTTGTATTAGGTAATGTGATGAGCAATATTAGATATTTAAAAATAAATCACGAAAAGTTCGGTTATGATGTACTGGCAATGTTTCAGTCTTTTTATGCAGATTGCAGTTGGCAGCTGGTCTTCCCCGGATGCCGCGAGAATATAATTGCCGAGGCGGAAGCTGAAGGAATCTTTTGTGAACTTGAATTTCTCACAGAGGCTTCAGACGGAGAGGATTTACCGGTAAAGGTGCGCATAGGCAGTGAGGAGCTTTTCTACAAAGGCGGAGAAGGCAAAGCATTCAAAGAGGGCTTCGGAGGCTGGCTCTATGACGAACTTAAGCGCATAACAGGCAAGGGGCTTCCTTGGGGAACATTGAATGGTGTCAGACCTACCAAGATTGCATATCAGCGACTTGAACAGGGAATGAGTCACGATGAGATACTCGAGTATTATCTTACCGAGAGAAAAACATCTGTAGAGAAGGCTGAACTGGCAATCGAGATTGCATCAAGAGAAAGAGAAATCCTCAGTAAGCTTCATATGAAGGATGGATACAGTCTCTACATCGGAATACCTTTTTGCCCCTCAACATGTTTATATTGTTCATTTACCTCTTTCCCAATAGCTCAATTCAGAAAACAGGTAGACAGTTATATTGATGCTGTAATCAAGGAATTGGAATATGTATCCGAAAGTATGAAGGATAAGCCATTGGATACGGTTTATATAGGCGGAGGTACTCCGACCACTTTAGAGCCTGAGCAGCTGGATAGGTTGATTGGCCGTGTCGAAGAGCTTTTTGATATGAGTGGAGTTGCAGAGTTTACAGTGGAGGCCGGCAGAGCGGATTCCATCACAGTAGATAAGCTCAAAGTCCTCAAGGCTCACAATGTAACCAGAATTTCGATAAATCCTCAGACATTTAACCAAGAAACTCTCGATTTTATCGGACGTAAGGCTAGTGTACAGCAGTTACTTGATATTTGGCCGATTGCAAGGGAACTGGGATTTGATAACATCAATATGGATATCATCCTGGGCCTGCCCGATGAGGACGAGGCCAAGGTAAATCATACTATTGAGATGATAAAAGAGCTGAAGCCTGACTCACTGACCGTTCATTCGTTGGCGATAAAGCGCGCCTCAAAGCTGGCACAGTGGATAATTCAAAACGGTAAATCAACACTTAAGAATACTGATTCAACGATGGATATTGCATTTGCGGGTGCTAAGGAGCTGGGTCTGGAGCCTTATTATCTCTATCGCCAGAAGAATATGTCGGGTAATTTTGAAAATGTCGGATTTGCAGAGCCGGGTAAGTATGGTGTTTACAACATACTTATTATGGAGGAGGTTCAGACCATCGTTGCATGTGGAGCGGGCACAGTCACTAAGAGAGTGTATCCGGATGGTCGTTTAGAGCGATGCGAAAATGTTAAGGATGTTGCCCTCTACACCAGTAAAATAGCGGAAATGATTGATCGCAAGAGGCAATTATTTGAAGATTAATAATAGTTTTTTTCAGTTGAGTTTGTAATGATGTACCACAATCTAAATGATGTACCAAATCAGTAGGTACATCTTTTGGTACATCATTTTAGATGTACCGAGGTACATCATAATAAGTGCAGGTACTTTTATATTTAATAGTGACGAATCAGTGTTTCATTAACACCGGTAAAATGAGGACATTTCTGAGAGAAATCAAGGAAGTGTCTTTTTTTACTTTAAATCATCACATAACGGTCAAATTCAATTGAAAGAGAGGAAATCATGCCAATGATTACAGCGATAGGTGCAGGCGATGTTTTCATAGTCTCAACGTAGGAGGAAGAGTTAATGGTCAAGATAAGACTTCAGGGAACTACAAATGAGATTAAGAGAATGAGAAGGGTTATTGAGAGAAACAGATGTCTGACAGTTGTGAGTACATCTGAAGTATACCCTAATAAAGGAACAAATAAATATTTTAGACAGTATGTGGATATCAGATTCAAAGGCGAGTCTGATGGAATTAGCAAATAGTTAAGGAGACAAAGACTATGAGAAACGGAATCGCTAATAATTGTAAAGTAATTGCACTTACTAATCAGAAAGGTGGAGTGGCTAAAAGTTTTACAACAGCCAGCCTTGCAGTTGGACTTGTACAAGAAGGTAAAAGAGTTCTTGTAATAGATAATGACCCTCAGGGACATGCATCAAGATGCCTTGGAATAAAGAATCCAGAACTAACTATAGCAGATGTGATGGACAGACTTATTAAGGGGGAACAGCTTCAGGCAGGATATGGAATTATCACTACAGAAGAAGGTGTGGACCTGTTACCGGCGAATGTTAACTATGCAATGCTTGAGTTTTCTCTGATAAGCGTTATGAGCAGAGAAAAGATTCTTGAGGAGTTCGTACAGTTAGAGAGAGAGTTTTATGATTATATTCTAATCGACTGTCCTCCTAATCTTGGCATATTTGTGTTGAACGCCCTTAATGCGGCTGATTATGCCATGATACCAGTGAAGCTTGAAGATTTATCTATAGATGGATTACAGCAGCTTATTCAGACCATAGGAATGGCTAGAAGGCATCTTAATCCATCACTTGAAATATGTGGCATCCTTTTTACTGTTGTTGAACCACGAAAAAAGATCTCTTTACGAAGAGATATATCAGCTTATCTGTGATGTCGTACTGGTTCCTGATGAGGAGATGAAAATCAATAGCAAAGTATATCCGTATGAAATGGTCAGACAGAGATTCATGTCGCTTAGATTTGAGCATGTGATATATGTGACTGAATGCATGGCGGAGAATTTCGGGAAAGTATCAAATATACGCAATTATTTGATTACGGCGCTCTATAATGCGCCGCTTACAATACAGAACCATTCTGATCAGAACTTCAGGGAGGCGAATCATACAAAGGTTATAACCAGATATGAATATGAAAGTGGGGAGCGTCTTAAAGCGTTACAGGATGCCGGTGTTATTAAAAAGTATTTTTAGCAGATGCACTTGTGGTCATTGGGGGATGCGGACATAAAATTGGACTATTAAAGGAGAAATTTTATGTCAAGAGA